>JAAYCJ010000179.1 GCA_012729815.1 Phycisphaerae bacterium
AACGGACTGGGGCGCATCGGGCGGGCGACGCTGAAGATCCTCCTCGATACGCCGGAGTTGGAGTTGGTCGCGGTCAACGACATTGTGCCGGTGGACAATCTGGCGTACCTGCTGCGGTTCGACACCGTCTATGGGCGCTATGAGAAATCGGTCGAGCACGACGAGGAGAATCTGATCGTCGACGGCCACAGGATTCGGGCGCTCGGCAAGAAGGACCCAGCCGAGCTGCCGTGGTCGGAGATGGAGATCGACGTGGTGTTCGAGTGTTCGGGCGTGTTCACGCGGAAGGAGGACCTGGAGAAGCACCTTCAGGCGGGCGCGGGTCACGCGATTTTGTCGGCTCCGGCCAAGGGCGACGGCGTGCCGACGGTGGTGCACGGGGTCAACGCGCCGGACGGGGAGCTGAAGATGATTTCGTGCGCGAGTTGCACGACCAACTGCATCACGCCGGTGGCTGAGATCATAGGCCGTCGGATCGGGGTCAAGAAGGCGATCATGACGACGGTGCACGCCTACACGTCCAGCCAGGAGATCGTCGATTCGCCGTCGAAGAAGTATCGCCGCGGGCGGGCCGGGGCGGCGAACTTCGTGCCGACCACGACGGGAGCGGCGGTCGCGACGAGCAAGGCTTTGCCGCAGTACGAGGGCAAGTTCGACGGCGTGGCGATTCGCGGGCCGGTGCCGGTCGGTTCGATCGCGGACATCGTGTTCGTGACGGAGCGGAAGACCTCGGTCGAGGAGGTTAACGGCATCTTTCGCGAGGAAGCCGAGAGCGAGCGGTACCGGGGCGTTGTCGGGATCGCCCAGGAGGATATCGTTTCGTCCGACATCATCAAGACCGAGGAGGCGTCGATCGTCGATCTGGACATGACGCGGGTGGTCGACGGCGACCTGGTCAAGGTGATGAGCTGGTACGACAACGAGTGGGCCTACGCGAAGCAGATGGTCCGCGAGGCGGTTCGGATCGCCAAGGAGGTCGAAGCGGCGGTCTAGCCGCGGGTCGCGATCGAAACCATTAGCGTGGAAAGGACGGCGCCGATGTTCCTGGAGAAGGTCAAGTCGGAGGGGCTGGCCCACCTGTCGTACATGGTCGGCGACGGCGGCTTGGCTGCGGTGATCGATCCGCGGCGCGACGTCGATGTGTATCTGGAGATCGCAACCCGCGAAGGGGTCCGGATCGCCCACGTTTTCGAGACCCACCGCAACGAGGACTACCTGATCGGCTCGCGCGAGATTCAGGATTTGACCGGGGCGGAAATTCATCACGGGGCGAACCTGGACTGGGGCTACGGCGATAAGGTGTCGGAGGGTGAGAGCTTCCGCATCGGTTCGGCGAGGATCTCGGTGCTCGAGACGCCCGGCCACACGTTCGAGAGCATCTCGTACGCGCTGGCGGATGGGAACTTCGGCGACGAGCCGATCGGCGTGTTCACCGGCGATGCCCTGTTCATCGGCGACGTGGGGCGGACGGACTTTTTCCCCAACCGGGCGAAAGAGGTCGCCGGGCTCCAGTACGAGAGCATCTTCAAGAAGATTTTGCCTCTGGGCGACGACGTTCTGTTGTATCCCGCGCACGGAGCGGGATCGGTATGCGGTTCGCACATAGCGTCTCGCGAGTTTTCCACGCTGGGTTACGAGCGGCGTCACAGCCAGCCGCTCCAGAAGACCGACCGCGAGGCGTTCATCGACATGAAGCTCCAGGAGCACCACTACTATCCGCCGTACTTTTCGCAGATGGAGGAATGGAACCAGCAGGGTCCGGCGGTTCTGGGTCATCTGCCCGTGCCGGCGGCGTGGTCGCCGGAGGAATTCGAGCAGGCGGTCGAGGGCGGCGCGACGGCGATCGACCTGCGCAGCACGGAGGCCTACGCCGGGGCCTGTGTTCCGAGCACGATCAGCCTGCCGCTGCACATGCTCAACACGTTCGGCGGCTGGTATCTGCCGTACGGTGAGCCGATTGCGCTGGTGGTCGAGGAGGCGGCGCAGGTGGGGACGGCGGTCCGGTATCTGGTTCGCATGGGTTACGATCGGGTCGCTGGGTATCTGGCGGGCGGCCTGCACGCCTGGGCGACCAGCGGGCGCGAGTATCAGGAGGTGCCGGTCGTTCACGTCGATGAGCTGTCGCGACGGATCAAGGCGAAGGACAGGTTCACGCTGTTGGACGTTCGGAGTCGGAGCGAATACGAGCGAGGGCATCTGCCCGGCGCAGTTAACGTCTACGTCGGGCAGCTTGCCGAGAATCTGGATGAGGTGCCACGCGATCGGCCGATCACCACGTTCTGCGGAAGCGGTCAGCGGGCGATGATCGCTGCGTCAATTCTGAAGAGGAACGGTTTTGAACAGGTTGAGAATTGCCTGGGCTCGATGGCGGCCTGCCGGGCGGTCGGCTGCCCGATTGTCGAATAGACGTTGATGACGGTGAACCTTTTGTGGCGGGGGGCACGATGACGGAGAGTCAGGCGCAGACACAGGTCCGGCCGGAACGGGAATCAAATCGCTATCTTCCGCCTCCGGTTCTGGCGGGCTACACGTACAGCGGCGAGGAGGCCTACGCCGCCCGCGACGCCGGACAACTGCTGGCGATCCGGGTGGAGACGAACCGGACGTGCAACCTTCGCTGCCGCTATTGCTATGCCGAGAGCGGAGCGGAGGTCGAGGGTCTGACCTACGCGCAGATCGCCGACGTGGTCGGGCAGGCGGCGGAGTTGGACGCGCGGTCGGTGGTGGTCATCGGGGGCGGTGAACCGACGATCTGGCCGCGGTTCCGCGATCTGGTCTCGCTGATCGACGCGTTGCACATGATCCCGATGATCTTCAGCAACACCGTGGCGATCGATCGGGAGCTGGCCGAGTTTCTCGCGGCCCATAACGCGTCGGTTATGGGCAAGCTCGACTCGCTGCGTCCGGACGTGCAGGACTTTCTGGCGGGCGAGGGCGGAGCGGCGGAGCGGATCATGGGCGGGTTGCGCCACCTGATGGAGGCGGGACTGGTAAACGGCGGGGAGTCGCACCGGCTGCGTTTGGGCGTCTCGTGCGTGACCAGCCGGGTGAACCTCGATGAGATCGAGGATATCTGGCACTTTTGCCGCGCCAACCGAGTTTTTCCGAATCTGGAGGTGCTGACGCCGACGGGCCGGGCCAAGGACCACCTGGCGGCGTACTATCTGACGGCGGAGCAGATCACCGGCTACAAGCGGCGGCTGTTGGAGGTTGACCGGCGTTTTTACGGTTACGACTGGCTGCCGTACACGCCGCTGACGGCGAGCGGGTGCCTTCAGCACCTCTACAGCCTGTACATTTCGCTGGAGGGCAACGTGCGGCCATGCGCTCCGACGAAGTTCGATCAGCATCCGGCCCTCCTGACGGGCGGGCAGTATCCGCACAACGTGCGCCGGCGTTCGCTGCGCGGGATTTACGACGATGAGCTTTTCCGGTACGTCCGCCACATCGACGTTCACCTGGAGGGCAAGTGCAGCGGCTGCGAGCACTTGCGTCAGTGCATCGGATGTCGCGGGTACGCGTACAGCGTCGGCGTCAACGAGGGCAAGGACCCTCGCGAGGCGTTGCGATCGGAGTGCCGCCAATGCTTCAAGTAGCCACGGGCGAGGCCGCGATCATCGAACTGCTCAGCGGGGAGTACCTGGAGGAGCAGCTTTGCCGGCATCTGGAGCACCGGTATCTGCCGGACTACCTTTTGTATCTGGGAGAGTGGGGCGCGGGCAACTGGCTGGAACTCGACCGGTCGCCGCAGTTTCGGGTCGCCGCCGATCTGACCGATCTGCTGCGCGAGCACGCGGCGTCGGTTGTCGAGCGTTTTCCCGCCGGGGCGAGTCTGGTGAGCATCGGGACCGGCAGCGGCGAGAAGGAGCGCCTTGTGCTTGAGGCGATGTGCGGTCGTGACCGGCCGCGGTACGTCTGCGTCGACGTCAGCCGCCGCCTGGTTGAGACGGCGTTGCGGACGGTTGACGACCTGCCGATCGAGAAGATGGGCGTGGTGGCGTTCTTCGAGGATTTGCCCGTGCTGCGCCGATTGTGGCGGCGGCCGGTGGTGGTGGCGATGCTGGGCAACAACTTCAACAACTACGACACCGATAATCTGTTGGATACGGTGCGGGCGCAACTGGCGGCGGAGGACCTGTTTCTTTTCGACTCGCACCTGTTTGCCGGACGGACGGAGGAGATCGAGCGGGTCTATCAGAGCGAACCGAACGTGCGGTTCAACCTCGGGCCGCTGGTCCGCTGCGGCCTGGACCCGGAACACTGCCGGTTTCACCTGAAGCTCGATTGCATCCAGACGGTGGTCGGGCCGGTCCGTAGAACCCGCAAATGGCTTGAGGTGCTCGACGATTCGGTTGTGACGGCGGGCGGTCGAATGCTGCGATTGGGTGCGGGCGAGATCATCCGGATGGGTTTTACCTGCAAGTACACGCTCGACCAGATTGAGGCGTACCTTCGCCGGCACGCGCTGGAGGTCGCGGACCGCCGGCTGAGCCGCGACGGGACGAACGTCCTCTTTTCGGTCCGCCAACGCCTGGCAGGAGCATCATGATGCAGGACTCGCCGACGGCGTCTTCGACGATGAGGATTCCCTACGGGTGCGAGGCCTTCGGGCGACTGACCCACGTGATGCTTCATCGGCCGGGCGAGTCGCTGCGGCTGATCAACGAGTCGAACCGTCATCGGTGGCTTTTCGACGCGGTTCCGGACGTGGATCGCTATGGCGAGGAGCACGATCGGTATCGTCAGCTTCTGACGGACCACAAGGTGACGGTTCTGGAACTGGCGGATTACGTCAACCACGAGCACCACCGGATCGCTGCGATGCCGAACCTCACGTTCCTGCACGACACGGCGGTGATCACGCGGCGAGGGGCGATCCTCTCGTGCATGGCGATGGACGGGCGGCGGCACGAGCACCGCGTGGTCCGCGAGGCGCTCGGCAACCTGGGGGTTCCCATCTTCATTGACTTCGACGAAACGCACGACGCGTTTGAAGGCTGTCTGCTGCTTTCGCCCAGGACGGTTCTGGTGGCGGAGACGGAGCGCCACAACGTTCGCGCCATCCGTCGCTTCATCCGGAAAGCTCTGACGGTGTTTGAAGAGGTGGTGTACGTGGACGTGCCGAAGGCCCGGCGCTACATGCACCCGGACACGATTTTCAACCGGATCACCGACCGGCTGGCGCTGGTTTACATGCCGGCGTTCGTGCGGACGGTTCTGCATCGCCGCGACCGATCCGAGCCGATCGACTTTGTCCGGTGGATGCGGGGCCGCGGCGTGGAGCTGATCCACGTGTCGGACCTGGAGCAGCGGCGGCTGGCGTGCACGTTCGTACCATTGGAGCCGGGCGTGATGTTTCACTACGATACGGCGCTGGCCCGCGAGACGCAGATCGCGCTGGCCCGTCGCGGCGTGGAATTGATCCTGTTCCATCCGGAGGCTATACTCGCCGGAGGCGGGAGTCTGCGGTGCCACACGCTTCGCCTCCGCCGCGCGGCGTCGGGAAGCGCCGACTGATTTGACTGTTCGAATACACAAGGGAAGATGCACGGATGTATAGCGCAATTCTGGCTGGCTTGTTTCTGGCCGCCGCGGGATTGGGGATTTGGGGCGTTCGCCGCGGGTCTGTTGTCCGGGTCACGTTGGGCGTGGTTCTGGGCGTGGCGACGCTGGTCTTTTTCTGGTTTCTGGGTTTCTGGGGCGAGCAACTGTGGTTCGAGGCCCTGGGCTACGAGGATCGGTTCTGGAAGGTGGTTTTCACTCAGGCGGCGATGTTGCTGGTTGGGGCTGCGTTGGCGTTCGCGGTGATCTGGCTGCTGACGTGGCCGATCTCGCGGTCGCACCGGTATCCGCGGTACGTGGCGTGGGGTTTCGCAGCGTACGTCGGAGCGAATTGGGGTCTGGTGAACTGGGAGACGGTGCTGATCTACCTCAGCGCCGTGCGGACCGAGCTGGCCGATCCGATTTTCGGCAAAGACACCGGGTTCTACCTGTTTCGCCTGCCGTTCTACGATGCGTTGTATCTGCTGGTCTGGACCGTGGCCCTGGTTGGGCTGGTGGCGGCGGTGGCCGCGGCGGCGGCCGATGCGCCAATCCGCATCACGCGCGGTCAGATCGAGTTCGGCCGGCGGATCAGCAGCGAGGGGGAGATTCTTCAGCGGTTTCGGCCGATCTATTTCAGCGCGGCTGCATTCTTGCTGGTGGTTGCGGCCGGGCGGTTCCTCGCCCGGTATCACCTGATGTATTCGAAATGGGGGGTGGCGCAGGGGCCGGGCTGGACGGACGTACACGTCCGGGTGCCGGGCTATTGGATCGTCCTGTTCGCGTGCGTGCTGCTGGCGGCTGGGCTGATCGCGGCGCCGTTGTACCGTCGGCGGATCACCGGTTTTTTCGGGCGGTTCGGGCTGCCGTCGAGCCAGGGGCATGCGGCGTTTTTGGCCTCGGCTGGCGGGGTGCTGGCCGTGCTTTGGTTCCTTGTTCTCGCAGCGGCGCCGGGTCTGGTTCAGTGGCTTCGCGTCGAGCCGAACGAGCTCACGCTCGAATCCCCCTACATCGCACACAACATCGCCTTCACCCGCGTCGGTTTCGGGCTGGACAGGATTGAGGGCCGTGAGTTTCCGGCTGCGGAGGCGTTGACGCCGGCGATGGTCGCGGAGCACGAGCGGCTTTTCCGCAACATCCGGCTGTGGGACTGGCGGGTTTTGGACGCGGTTTACAAGCAGTTCCAGGAGATCCGACTCTACTATGAATTCGCCGACGTGGACGTGGACCGCTACGCCATCGGCGACGACTATCGGCAGGTAATGGTCTCGGCCCGCGAGATGGAACAGGCGAATCTGCCGCCGCAGAGCCAGACGTTCGTCAACCGGCGATTCAAGTACACCCACGGCTACGGCGTGACCCTCACGACGGTCAACGAATTCACGCCGCAAGGGTTGCCGAACCTGCTGGTCAAGAACATCCCGCCGGTCAGCGCGTACCCGTCGCTCGAGGTCGACGTGCCGCAGATATACTACGGCGAGCTGACCCGCTCGTACGTGATCGCCAATTCCAGCGAGGCGGAGTTCGACTATCCCCGCGGCGACCAGAACGTCTATATCCACTACGACGGGCGAGGCGGCGTGGCGTTGGGCAACCTGTGGCGGAAGTTCCTCTACGGCTGGAAATTCGGCGGGACGCGGCTGTTCCTTTCCGGCTATCCGACGTCCGAGAGCCGGATCATGTTCCACCGCCAGATTCTCGAACGGGTCAACCTGCTGGCCCCGTTTCTGGAGTTCGACGACGATCCGTACGTGGTGCTGGCCGGCGGCAGGTTGTTCTGGATCATCGACGCCTACACCACGTCGCGGTATTTTCCGTACAGCGAACCGCTGATGTCGCGCCGCATGGGCGGGTACGCCGGGTTCGAGCGCGGCGAGAGTCTTTGGAACGACGGCGCCGAGTCGCTGGCGGCGGTCAACTACGTTCGCAACTCGGTCAAGGTGGTGGTCGACGCCTTCCACGGTTCGGTCGATTTCTACGTGTTCGAGCCGCAGGACCCGCTGATCCGGGTCTGGGACCGCGTGTTTCCCGGCCTGCTCAAGCCGGCGGAGCAGATGCCGGAGGAACTGCTGGTTCACGTCCGCTACCCGATCGACCTGCTGCTGGCCCAGGGGCTGGTCTACGCCAAGTACCACATGACGGACCCGGCGGTGTTCTACAACCAGGAGGACCTCTGGATCCGGACGACGGAGAAGTACTACAACCAGGTGATTCCGGTCGAGCCGTACTACATCATGTGGGAGCCGCCGGAGACGGACGACCTGGAGTTCATCCTGATGCTGCCGTTTACGCCGAAGAACCGCCAGGTGATGATCGGGTGGCTGGCTGGGATGTGCGACGGCGAGAACTACGGACGGCTGCTGGCCTACCAGTTCCCCAAGGACAAGCGCATCCTCGGTCCTCAGCAGGTCGAGACGAAGATCGACCAGGACCCTTACCTCTCGGCCCAGTTGACGCTCTGGGATCAGCGGGGATCGACGGTGATTCGGGGCAACGTGCTGGCGATTCCGGTCGGACCGACGCTGCTGTACGTCGAGCCGATCTATCTTCAGGCCGAGACGGCGGCGTATCCGGAGCTGCGTCTGGTGGCGGTGATGCACAACGACGATTTGAGTTACGCAGAGACGTTTGAGCAGGCCCTGCGAGGGCTGTTCGAAGAGGAGTTAACTGCTCCGGTCGGGCCGGCCACGCAGCCGCAGCGTGCGGCGCCCGCGGCGATGGACGTCCTGATCCGCCAAGCCGACCAGGCCTTTGATGACTATCTGCGCCTGATGGGCGAGAAGAAGTTTCCGGAGGCCTCGGAGGCGCTTGGGCGGCTTGGATCGGCCCTGGAGCAATTGACCTCCGAGCGGCAGCCGTCGCCCGGGCCGCAGGAACAGGAATGACCGTGTGGACAAAGGGGGAATGCCATGACCGTATCGACCATCCGCAAGCGGACGTTGGGCAAAACAGGGTTGGATGTAACCATTCTGGGGTTCGGGGCCGCGGAGCTGGGCCACGAACAGATCGGGCGGGACGAGTGCGCGCGCGTTCTGGAGGGCGTGCTCGATATGGGGATCAACGTGATCGATACCGCGCACTGCTACGAGGACTCAGAGAGCAAGATCGGCTTGGCGCTGGGCCACCGGCGCGACGAGTTTGTCTTGGTCTCGAAGTGCGGCCACAGCCGCGGCAAGCTCGAGTCGCCGAGCTGGACGCCTCAGGCCATCCGCGAGAGCGTCGAAATGTCGCTCGATCGCCTCAACACGGACCACCTCGACGTGCTGCTCCTGCACTCGTGTTCGGTCAAGGATCTGGGCAACGACGACCTGATCGGCGCGCTGGTCCGGGCCAAGGAGGCGGGCAAGACCCGCTTTGTCGGCTACAGCGGCGACGCCGAACCGGCTGAGCTCGCCGTGACGATGGACGTTTTCGATTGCCTGGAGACCTCGGTCAACATCGTCGATCAGCAGGTTCTGGACCGCTACCTGCCGGCGGCGCGGGAGGCGAACCTGGGCGTGCTGGCCAAGCGGACCATCGCCAACGCGGCCTGGAAAGGGGTCGCCGGGCGAGATTCGTTCTACAGCGACTACGTGCGGCCCTACGTCGAGCGGCTGGAAACCATGAGTTTTACGCCGGAGTCGCTGGGTTTCGAGGGGTCATGGGTGGAGCTGGCGTTGCGATTCAGCGTCTACCAGGACGGCGTGCATTGTGCGATTGTGGGCGGGACGAACCTTGAACATATCCGGGAGAATACTAGAATTATCGAGAAGGGCCCGTTGCCCGAGGACGCTGAGCGGCGGCTGCGGGACCTCTGGAGACAACACGACGACGGTTCCTGGGTTGGACAGGTCTGATCCGGGACCGTCCGACCATACAGGAACACGCTATGGGCATGCTGGAAATCAGGAACTTGAGCCTGTCGTTGAACGGGCACGAGATCCTATCGGAACTGAATCTGGACCTATGGGAAGGGTATGTCCACGCGGTGGTCGGGCCGAACGGGGCGGGCAAGTCGACGCTCGCGTTCACGATCATGGGCCTGGAGGGCTATCGCGGGTTTTCGGGCGAGATTGTCTTTGACGGGCGATCGCTGCACGAGCTTTCGATCGACGAGCGGGCCCGGCTTGGCATCACGCTGGGCTGGCAGGAGCCGGCGCGGTACGAGGGGCTGACGGTCGGCAAGTTCGTCCAGGTCGGATCGAAGGAGCACAATCCCGAAGTCACCGCTGAGTTGCTCGCGAAGGTCGGTCTGCCTCCCGGACGCTACATGCAGCGGGCGGTGGACAAGACGCTCAGCGGCGGCGAGCGGAAGAAGGTGGAGCTGGCGTCGCTGGTGGCGATGAAGCCGCGGCTGGTCATGCTCGACGAGCCGGACAGCGGTATCGACATCGAGAGTCTGCGGCGGATTCGCGAGGCGATCGGGCTGCTCAAGGAACAGGGCGCGACGGTGCTGCTGATCACGCACAGTCTGGAAGTCCTCAGTTGGGCCGAGCACGCGTTCCTCCTGTGCTGCGGCCGGGTCGTGGACAAGGGGAACGTCGACAAGATCGCCGGGTATTTCCGCGACAAGTGCGTCCCCTGCGACCACCGCAACCGCCCCGAACTTAATGGAGCCCTCGCCAATGGATAACGCCGAACTGATCGGCCTGGCCAAGATACACGCCGCGGTCAAGGATCCGGACGTCGCCCACCTGGTCATCGGCCTCAACAAAGTCATCACCAGCAACACTGTGCCCGGCCTGGAGGTGGAGGTCGTTGAGAAGAGCGACGAGGTCCGCATCGGCGTTTACCTGAAGCCGGAGGTCCGGGTGGCCAAGCCGGTTCACATGTGCTTCGGCCTGGTGCAGGAGGCGGGCATCCAGAAGATCAACCTCGACCTGAACATCGAGCGGGACTCAGCGGTCGATATCATCGCCCATTGCGTGTTTCCCAACGCGACCGACGTGCAGCACCTGATGGACGCGCAGATCAACATCGCGGCCAACGCCCGGTACACCTATTTCGAACGCCACATCCACTCGCCCGCGGGCGGGATCACCGTGGTGCCCAAGGCGGTCGTCGAACTGGGGTCCGGCGCGCGGTTCAAGACGGACTTCGAGCTGATCCAGGGACGCGTGGGCGTGATCGACATCGACTACACCACGACCTGCCGCGACCACAGTGTGATGGAGATGGTGGCCAAGGTCAGCGGGCGGGGCGACGACGTGATCAAGATCCGCGAGACCGGCCATCTGATCGGCGAGTACGCCCGCGGCGCGCTGCTGTCCCGGGTTGCGGTCCGCGACCGGGCGCGGGCCGACGTGTACAACCGCCTGACCGCCTCGGCGGCCCATGCCCGCGGCCACGTCGACTGCAAGGAGATCATCCTCGACGACGGCGTGGCCTCGGCCACTCCGATCGTGGAAGTCAACCACCCCAAGGCCCACGTGACCCACGAGGCGGCGCTGGGCAGCGTCGACACCAAACAGCTTGAGACCCTCATGTCACGCGGCCTGAGCGAGGACGAGGCGTCGGACCTGATCGTCGCCGGCCTGCTGACCTGAGCCGCGCGGAGCGAACCGCCGTCACTCGTCGCGCCGCTCGTGCGGATCGTGGTCGGCCAGGCCGAGTTTGGTCTCGACGAACCCGATCACCGCCAGGATCACCACCGCCAGCACGGTCACGCCGACCGCCAGCACCCACTGCTCGAGGCCGACCGTGATGCCGAGTCCGGAGACCAGCAGGATCGAGGCGGCCGTGGTCAGCCCCTCGATGAACCGGCGCTCGCGGTGGAAGATGATCGTTCCCGCGCCGAGGAAGCTGATGCCGGTGACGATGGCCTGCACGATCCGGATCGGGTCGGCCCCGATGATGTCGCCGGACGCATACTCGTGAAACTGATTGACCAGGGCCGGGCCCAGGGCGACCAGCAGCGCGGCGGTCGCCGCCACGAACATGTGAGTGCGGACGCCGGCCGCCTTGCCCGCCCATTCGCGTTCGATTCCCACGACGCCGCCGAGTCCGGCGGCGGCGGCAACCCGTAGCAGGATCAGCAGTTGCTCTTCGGTTGACATGGCAGTAGCCTCCCCCCGTGTGCTTGTCGTCGTTGCGAAGCGCGTCCCAATCGATCGTTACATCCCGCCATTCCTCGGCGCTCATCTCAGCCGGTTGATTCAAGGGCCGTCGCCTGTCGGCAGCGACTCGGCGTGGTTGTCGATGTCCTTCCACGGATCGCCCTGGCGGCCAAGGCGCTGGAGGACATTACTGATGTTGTACCCGTCCGGGCGAAGGTCGCTGCGGTCCACCTCCGACCACTCCAGCGGCACAGCCACTGGCGCTCCGGGCCTGGCCCGCACCGAATACGGGGCCACCGCGGTCTGGCCATAGGCGTTGCGGTTGGTGTCGATAAACACCCGATCGCCCCGTTTGGCGATCCGCTGTTCGGTCGTGAATTTCTTCTCGTCCTGCGTCGCCAGCACGCCGGCCACCTGCTGGGCGAACGCCCGCACCTGGTCGAACGTCTTGCCGCGTTTGATCGGACAGACCACATGCATGCCCTTCGACCCGGTGGCCATGGCGTAGGCCTTCAGGCCCGCCGCCTCCAGGATCTCACGCAGCCGCTTGGCCCCGGCGCGCACGTCGTCGAATCCGCCGTTTGGCGGGTCCAGATCGAAGATCAACCGGTCGGGCTTTTCGATCTTGTCCCGGCGGGACAGCCAGATGTGAATGGCGATGCAGGCCTGATTGGCCAGGTAGGCCAGGTCGGCCGTCTTGCCGATCACCACGTGGTTGACCGTGCCGTTTTCCTTATCGACCCGCTGGGTGGCGATCCAGCCGGGAAAGTACCTCGGCGCGTTCTTGTTGAAGAAGCTCTTGCCCTCGATGCCGTCGGGAAAGCGATGCATGACGATGGGCCGGTTCGCGACATGCGGCAGCATCATCTCGGCGATCCTGCGGTAGTATTCGATAAGGTCCTTCTTGGCGTAGCCGGCCCCTGGAAAAAAGACCTTGTCCTCCTTCGAGGTCTTGATCGTCTGTCCGTCGACTTCGATGCGGCCCATGACTCCCCGCTTCCTTGGGTTGCTCTCTGGTGTGGTCGCTGAGGCGGTCGATCGGCTTGGCCGTTACTGACCCTTCTTGCCGCCCTCCTGCTCGGCGACTTGTTCAATCGTGCGGCCGCTCAGGACTGATGCGGGTTCGGTGCTCACCGGATTGCGCCGGGCGTCGGCGTGGTCGTCCTTCTTTTTGATCAACAGCCACTGGGGCTTATCGCCCTGCCTGCGTTTGGTCCTGACCAGCACGTAACAGCCCCTGAGCTTTTGGCCCTCCAGCCACACCTCGACCTGCCCGCCTTCACAGGCATCTTCCATCGGTATCTCGTTGCCCTCGTCGTCCTTGCGGAGGTTGCGGTACGGCCCGATGTCCCAGACCAGCACCGTGCCGCCGCCGTACTGCCCTTCCGGGATCACCCCCTCAAAGTCCGCGTAGTCCAGCGGGTGGTCCTCGGTCGGCACGGCCAGGCGCTTTTCCGACGGGTCGGTCGACGGCCCTTTCGGCACCGCCCACGACTTGAGCACGCCGTCGACCTCCAGGCGGAAATCGTAGTGCAAGCGGCTGGCGTCGTGCTTCTGGACCACGAATACCGGCGGTTGGCCTTCTTTGGCCTCGCCGCCCTCCGGCTCGGCGGTCCGGGCGAAGTCGCGTTTTTCACGGTACTCCTTGAGGGGGTCTTTTTCCGGCATCTTCCGCTCCAGTTCACGTTACCAGTGAAACGCCGCCGGTCCGAAATCGGCTTCGTAGAACGGCGAAACCACCGCGCCCGGCTCGACCAGCCGATCCACCGTTTCGGCGTCCTCATCGGTGATATCGACATCCAGGGCCTTGAGGTTGTCCTCCAACTGCTCAGCGGTGCGCGGCCCGATGATCGGACTGGTCACCGCTTCACGACTCATGCACCAGGCCAGGGCGAACTGCGACATGCTGCATCCTTTGGCCTGAACCAGTTGGGCCAGTTCGTCAATCACCTCGAATGCCGCCTCGCTAACGCGGGCTGACTCCATGTCTTCATAGCGCGAGCCTTTCGGCGCTTCGTCGCGGCTGTACTTGCCGGTCAGCAGGCCGCCGGCGAGCGGACTCCAGGGGATGATCCCGATCCCGTAGGTATCGGCCATCGGGATCAATTCCCGTTCGATCCGCCGGTCCAGGATGTGATACGGCGGCTGCTCGCAGACGAAGCGGCTCAAGCCGTAGCGGTCGGAAACCCACAACGACTCGACCAGTTGCCACGCTGCGAACGTGCTGGTGCCAAGATAGCGGACCTTGCCCTGGCGCACCAGATCGTCGAGGGCCCGCAGCGTTTCGTCGATCGGGACCACCGACTGCGGCCGATGGATCTGGTAGAGGTCGATCCAATCGGTCCGCAGCCGCCGCAGGCTCGCCTCGCACTGCTCGATGATGTGCCGGCGGCTATTGCCCGACTGGTTCGGACCCGAGCCCATCGTTCCGTGGACCTTGGTGGCCAGCACGATGCGGTCGCGCCGGCCGTTGCGCTGGAGCGCCTCGCCCACCACCTCTTCGCTGCGCCCCTTGGCGTAGACGTTGGCGGTGTCGAGGAAGTTTATCCCCGCCTCGATCGCCCGGTCGATGATCCGCCGGCTGTCCTCCGGGCCGGTCTTCCAGCCGAAGTTCATGCACCCCAGGCACAGCGGACTGACCTGCACTCCCGTTCGGCCCAACAGGCGATATTCCATCGGTTTATTCCTTTGCTTTCAACGATCCAGCGACGGAATGGCATCGATTGCGGCTTTGGCCCGATCCGCGTCCGTGCAGTTGAACCATGTCGTCACAATCCGTCAATGGAACGGCAGATAGGCGTAGCCGTCCATCTGACGGCTGATGTTGACCGTCGCGGCCGACGCGGCCACCGTCACTTCCGGCGACACCTGCTCGATCGTGTATCCATGACGGGCCAAGGCCTGCCGGCAGACGTAGACCTCCGCTCCCGCTTGCCTCAGCCGCCGGATCAATTCGAGATTGGGATTCGGTCCATCCGCGGCGTAGCGGGCGTAGGCGTCGTCGGTCAGGGCCGCCCGCACCGCCTCGCCGTGCAGCACCACCGTGACGCGAATCCGCTCGGGCGGAACGCCGGCGGCGGCGTAGAGATTGTAGAGCATTGCTGCGCGGTCCAGCCCGTCGGCCGGTCTGCCGGCGTTCCGGTCCGCCGTGATATCCAGGACCACCTTCGCCCCGCTTTGCGGCATCGCCGCCGTTCCGGCCGGATCGACGACTCGGCCGTGGTCCTTGATCAGGGGATGCTGGTGGTCCGGCTGGGACATCCTGGCCGGAATGCCGTTGAGGCCCAAGCCGATCATTCCCCCCAGCAGGAAGGTCATCACCATTCGCACGGCCGTTCCCCCTCGATCCTGCGTCGCCTGTGCCGGCGCCGTCTCAATCGGTCATGCCTGCAGCGCGCCCTGCGGCTCGTACCGGCGAAGCAACCGGACGCACCGCCCCGCACCCGTGCACTCGAACCACAGAAACGTGCCCTCTTGCTGCTGGATCCGGAACGTGACCCCCATCGGCGAACCGCACTCCGGACACCGGTCCTCCTGAAATCCTGACTGGTATCCCTCCAGCACGTTCGTTTTCATTCGTATCATTTAACTTTGCCTCCGCAGCCCAACGCCGTTGCGACCGCTGTCCGCGGCCGCCGATCCACGATCAACTCAGGCCGTCCCCGATCACGGTCAGTTCCGAGATCGCCTGTCCGGCGGCGGCGGCGCGGGAAGAGGCTGACCGCCGGATCGTTTCCTCCCGCATCACCATCGACGGCTCGTGTTCCGCCATCACCTCCCGCAGCGTCTCCTTGAGGATTTCCGCCAGTTCAGCCGGCGAGTCCCACGACGGCGCCGCACCGATAACCACCTTCTTGATGAGCCTCGCGCCCGCCGCGGCCAGCGCCCGCTGGCGATCCAGTTTGGCTGCGCTTCCTCCGAGGCGCCGAAGCCACCTCTCGAACTCCCGGAGGGTTACCGGATCGGTATCGAGGGCGTACGAGAGTACATTGGACAACCGGTCGATGCTCCGTTGGACGCCATCGCTTTCCATCATGTCGCACCTCCTGTGTTCCATGACTATCCGCCTCATCTCCCCCTTCGTGAAAATCGGCTGGGCGAATCCCCCCACCCGCCCAGCCTCCGGCCCTTTGCCTCTGGTTGTTCCGGCCGTCATCGACGGCGATGAGCCCAGTCTACCGCTCCCGTCCCATTCCAACAATCGGGCCGGTCCCCCTTTTCCCCTTCAGCACATCCGCCGACCCAGGCATCGGGGAAGCCCCCAGGCCGCGCGCACCGCCTCCGTCCCGGATAAACCCCTTGTGGGAATACGCTTACGGGCGTCCGGCGCCGCCCTGCCAAGGTCCGCTGCCGTTCACTGAGCTCGCCGCGTCGGTATGCACCCATTGAATGGCGTATTGCAGGAGCCGGTTGGCGTCCTCGAGCTTGAGCTTCTCCTTGATGTGGGCGCGGTGCGTCTCCACCGTCTTGACGCTCAGGTGGAGCTTGTCGGCGATCTGGCTGGTTCCCAGTCCCTGACCGATCAGGTGGAACACCTCCAGCTCACGGTCGGTCAACTGGTCCATCGGGTAGTTTTCCATCATCATCTGGCCGTGGATCAGTCCCGCCAGCAGCTTCTTGCCCACGTTGTCGCTGATGTAGTACTCGCCGCGAAGCACCTTGCGGACCGCGGTCATCACGGTCTCCATCGCCTCTTCTTTCATCACGTAGCCCTTGGCCCCGGCCCGCAGGGCGCGCTCGGCCAGTACAAACTCGTCGTGCATGGAGACCACCAGCACCGGCACATCCGGGACGCGCGAACGGATGTCCTTGATCAACTCGAGCCCTTCCACGCCGCACTGGAGGCTGATGTCCACGATCGCCAGGTCCGGCCGCTCAGCGGCAATCCCCCGGATCGCGGCGATCGGTTCGTCGGCTTCGCCACAGACCTCCAGATCGCCTTCGAGTTCCAGCAACTGGCGCAACCCCTGGCGCACCAGCGGATGATCGTCCACAATAAACAGCCTGGACTTCTTGGCCCCCGTCGAATGATCCTGATTCATGGCAACCCCCACTTCGTCCATCAAAGCGCAGCCGATCCATGACGCCCGGTTCGCCGGCCCTCCCGTCACAGCCGGTCAACGCCTCCACCGTCCCGTTGATCAACCCGATACGGCCGTCAATCGCAACAAGAACCGTTCCCTTCTATCCACCCCTGCGGACAATTCGTTATTATACCACATGTCGGCTGGATGAAAAGCCTTTTCTACCGGCGTCACATCCGCGTGCGCCCCACACGCTTTTCAGCGGCCGGCGGACGCGGAACGCAGATACCCGTATGGATCATCCGTCCCCGCCGCCTCCCCGAAAACCCGGATCGCCGCCGGCAGATCGCGATCTGACGCCTCGTAGACCGACTCGAACAGCTCCAGGTCCAGGTGGTATCGCCGATGCAGCAGTACGAACGCGTTGTTGGCTGGAAGGTCGGCGAGCCCGGCGTAACGCGCCGGCTCGCTCATCTCCGGCAGCACCTGCGTTGCGAACCGCTCCGACGCCGAGGCGAACACCGCGTCGCGTCCCGCGATCTTCTCGTCGCGGCCCAGGTCCTCGCGGCTGTAGAACCCCTCCAGATCGGCGATCAAATCGCTCATGAACGCTTCAGTCCGCCCTTCGTCCGCCCGTCGCTCGTCAAACCGCTGGGCCAGTTCCGAACCCGTGCCGAACCGTTCCTCCATCAGCATCTCGGCGCCGCGGCGGCCCACGAACGTGGCCACGCTCTCGTTGTACGCCGAGTTGCCCGCGGCAAAGACCGTGTTGTGGGTAAGCTCGTGGATGACCGTCTCGGCCAGTTCGTCCTCGGCGAGTTCCAGCACCGGCGAGAACAGCGGGTCCGGATAGATGCCCGCCGTGCTGTAGGCCACCGCGCCGAACCGCCAGACGTCCAGCCCCAATCCCTCCAGGTACCGCTCGTAGGCCAGGGCGTCTTTCAAATCGAAAAACCCCACGTACTCGATGGCCCCGATCACCGGCATCGTCCAGCTCGCCGCGGTCAGCCGATCCTTCGGGGCGGCGCTGATGTTCCACACCGCCGGACCGCCCGACGTGTCGTAGAACAACCGGTAGCTCTCGCCCGCCTCCAGCCCCAACCGTCCCGTGGCGAACTCGCGAACCTCCTGCACCCACAGCAGCTTCGCCCGCGTCGATGCGTCCAGGTCCGATCCGGCCAGCGCTTCGCTGATCGGCTCAGATCCCTCCAGCACCTCGGCCTGTCCCGCCGCCAGCAACAGCAGGTAGTCCAGCGTGGTGAACCCGCAGCCTCCCGATAACATCAACGCCGCCAGCGCGGCGACGGCAAGTAGACCTCGCATGGCAAACCCCCCGAACGCGTTCTTCCCCACACCCGCCTACTATACTCGACCCCCGGCTCCGCGCAAAGGCCGACCCGGTTTTTCTAATCGATCAGATACGTGCCGTGGTCGCGGATCGCCTCGAACATCGCCTCGATGTTCTCCGGCGGCGTGTTCGCCTGCACGTTGTGCACCGGGTTGAACACGAACCCTCCGCCGGGGCCGAAGACCCGCAGCCGCTCAGCCACCTCATCGTACACCTGCTCGGGCGTCCCGAACGGCAGCGTCTTCTGCGTGTCCACACCGCCGCCCCAGAACGTCAGCCGGTCGCCGAATTCCTCCTTCAGCCGGCGCGGGTCCATTCCCGCCGCGCTGCACTGGACCGGATTGATGCAATCCAGCCCGCTGGCCGCCAGATACGCCATGAACTTCGGGATCGATCCGCACGAGTCCTTCCACGTCTTCCAACTCGTGTGCCCGTGCACCCAGCCGTTGATCGCCCGGTAGTACGGCAGATACCACCGTTCGAAGTGCTCCGGCCGGAACATCTCCGCCCGCTACGTGCCCATGTCCGTCCCGTCGATGCCAAAAATGTCGATCCGATCGCCTACCGCCTCATGCAGTTGCTCCAGCCGCGAACGCTGCGAGTCCGCTGCGATCTCGAACAGCCGATCGACGTACGCCTCGTCCGCCGCCATCAGCGCCAGGAAGTCCGGCAGATTGCCCACCGTCGGCGGCCCGAAGCTCCCCCAAGCCCCCAAAAACAGCGCCTTGCCCGTCGCACGCAGCCTCTCGGCCTCTGCCGCCAGGTACTCCAGACGCGCCGACGGAATCGGCTGGCGGTAGCCCTTCTCCACCTCAGACAGCGCCGGCGGCTCGAAGTCCAGATGTAGACTCATGTCGCCCGCGGTGTCGAAGTAGTACCCGCCCTTGGGCATCCGCCCCACCACCGGCTTGGCTGGATCCCCCCCTTTATGCAGCAGCCAGTCGCCTGAGGCGTCCACCTCCACGTCGAACTGACCCGGCACCAGAACCGCCGTCCCGTCGAACAGTCGCCACGGCTTCCACCCCTCCCGCCGCAGGCCAAAGAAGATCGCCGGCGGCTCAACCGGCAGGACGTCGATCCCCAGCCGCTCGACCAGATCGGCCTCCACCTCGCCCAGCATCTGGTAGACCTCGTAGACCTTCACCGGCCGGTCGGCCATCCCCAGGTGCTTCCGCAGCCGATCCAGCGGCTGGGCCATGATCCCGCTCATGATCGACCCGCCCAAATCCACCGGCACCCGGTCCGCCTCCCGATGCGCCACCGCCGCCAACACCCGCTCGCGAGAACTCATCGCCATCGCAAACCCTTTCCCATGTGTTGCTTGCGACTATACCGCCTCAGTCTCCGCCGCTCAATCCTCACCGGTCCGGCAATTCGCTCCTTTTTTCCAGGGTCTTGACGGGGGGATCGAAAAACGGTAATATCGGAAGTGAGTAACCGGTAACCGGGTATCGGTTATCTGGTTACCCTAGATTATAAGTACTTATATATCATTTATGCTTGGAGCAGGCCGTGGCGGTAACGATTGCCGACATCGCGCGTCGAGCTGGGGTGACCAAGACGACGGTCTCCAAGGTGTTGAATCGCAGCCGTTCCACCGTTCGCATTTCCGAACCGACCCGCCAGCGGATTTTCGAGGCGGTGCGGGATCTGAACTATCGGCCGTCGTTTTCCGCCCGCTGCCTGGCCCGCGGTCGGACCTTCTCCATCGGCTTTGTCTGCGGCAACATTCACATGCCCCACTACGCGGAACTGGCGGCTTTGGCCCTTCGCGAAGCCGAGAAACGCGGCTATCATCTGCTGATCTCCGTGACCGAGTGGAAAACCGGGGCAAACGACCTGGAGTGCCTCGACGGCCTGCTTGGCCGCGGAGTCGATGGCACAATCTTCTTCGGCAACGCGCTCCAACCCGGCACCCGTCAATACGAACAGATGGTGGCGGAAGAATTTCCCGTGGTGCTCTGCGTGCAGGACGTGGACGGGCTTTCCAGCGTCATTTCCGACTGGCGGCCGGGGGTCGACGAGGCCGTGGCTCATCTCAAGCAGCGAGGGCACCAAACGATCTGCTTCGTGGGCCCTTCGGACCCGGACTGCCGCGGCGAGAAGACACGGGCTCTGCGTGAGGCCTGCGACCGTCATCGGATGGAAATGCACCACAGCCGCCTGGACACCTGGGACGTCGGCGTGATGGAGCGTCATGCGGAGGAACTGGTCCGGCGATCCGATCGGCCGACCGCCGTCGTGGCCCATTCGGACCACACAGCCGGCGCGATCGCGTGGGGAATTCACCGGGCCGGACTGACCATTCCCGATAACGTGGCCCTGCTCGGCATGGACGGAACGCAGGCGGGGCGCTACTACTGGCCGCCGCTGACCACCGTCGCCCAGGACCGCGAAAACATGATCCGCGCTGCCGTCGAGATGGTCGTCAATATGATCGAAAAGAAAGAGGGGCCGGGAAGGAGAGTCTCCTTTCCGACCAGGCTCATCGTCCGAGAAAGCACGTAGGCAACAACGTGAAGAACTGAGGAAGTCAGGAGCCAACGCCATGAAAACGCTGCGAGGTTTCACCCTCATTGAACTGCTGGTCGTGATCGCGATCATCGCCGTCCTGGTGGCGATCCTGCTGCCGGCGCTGAGCATGGCGACGGCGAAGGCCAAGTCGGTAACCTGCCTGCACCGGTTCCACCAGCTTGCGGTCATGTTCACCTACTATCACGACGAGGGCTTCCGCGAAGGTCCTGTTGGTTTTCGGGATTGGGGAGGATGGAAGCCTACTAGCGATAATGACCCCCTTCCCTCAGATCGCTATGCCTACTTCGGCTGGTATTCTGATGCAACGAAAGACAGGTTCGGCAACGAGTGGTGGGGAATCGGCAAGTATGTCAACACACGCATGTCCAGTGACAGGACGCAGGTCTCCAGCCAGCGGGCGAGTATCTACTGTACGAACTTCCTGGGAGGAGCGCCGCCGACCGCCCATTCAGCCGGCTATTCCGTGAACTGGCAGTTGGGGCGAGCAAGGGTCTTGCCGGCCCCGGAAGATCTGCCCGAGCCCCCCAGTCGGAGCGTCATGCTGTGGTGCGGGACGCACGATCTCTACGGCGAACCCGAGTTCGAGTACGCGTGTTTTCCTCAGAACAATAAATGGGGATGGGGCGGCTTCGAAGGCGAGGAAATGGTAGCGGGCGGCTACTTCGTCCATAACAACTCGTCGAATTTCTTCTTCTTCGACGGCCACGCAATCGCCCAAACCGCCCTCCCAACGGCTGGAGACTACTACAACGCTTTTTACTGGGGCTATCGATGGTGAGTCTTCGCCGGTCGCCGTGGCAGCCGGATAGCCTCTAGTCCCTCCATACAGCAGCTTTGTGCGAGGAAATCCGATGAAAACGGTGACGTGGATGGTGTCGGTTCTGTTGACCGCGGCGTTCTTCTACACCGCCCTGGCGGAGGATGCAGCGGAGTGGAAGGTCGTCTCCGAACTGAGCGCGGAGAACTTCGAAACGCTGCCCGGCTGGGTCCGTTCTTCCGACCGCGGCACGGTCGAGGCCGACGGCTCGAACCTTCGCATCGAGAGCCTTGCCGGCGAGGGCCACGAATGGGCGGGCCACGCCATCCGGTACGAACCGGGGTTTTCGATCGACGGGGCCACGGTGCGCATCGAGATCGACACCGCCGGCCTCGAGATCTACCGCGACTTCACGATTATGCTCTATCCCAAGGACGGCAATACCCATCAGGAACCGTCCGTCTGGATCCACATCAACCACGGCAACGACAACAGCGTCTGCCTCGTCAGGCGGCACCGCGAGGGCCGGAACACCACGGTCATCCCGCCACAGCCGCTGCCCTTCAAGTTCACCGGCGACTGCCGGACCACACTGACCATCACCAACGGCACCGCCGTCCTGGAGGTCTCGCGCGGGCAGGCCACAAAGGAGATCGTCCTGCTCGACCTGATCCCCAAGCAGTGGCTGATCCACCCCTTCACGGTCGAGGTCGGGACCAGCCAGCACGGCAACCCCGCCATCCCAGCCACGGTCCTGGTCCGCCGTGTCCGCATCCTGACCTCAAATCTCGATGAAGCCACAGCGGAGGAGACCGTCGGCAACGGGCCCGGCAAGAGCGGCGCGGTCACTTATATCTACCTCGACGAGGTCGCCAACCGCCGGTTCGAGGATGATAAGTCGGACGACGGCGCCGGCGGATGGACCGATCAGGGCGCCAACGACCTGCGGTTCATCCCGCGCGGCTACCAGTTCTTCCGCAACGTGCCCTTCCACATCAACGACCGGCTCGAAGTCGTCGGCAACGCGCCGCGACCCGCCTGCATCCTGTTGAGAGGCAAGCACACCCCGCTCGCACCGCTCGCCGGCGACCCCATCCAGGTCAACGCCGCCGCGCCGTTCCTTTACTTCCTCCACACAGCAGCCTGGGGCGGAAGCAACATCCACATGGCCGACTACGTGATCCACTACGCCGACGGCGGGACAGAGACCATCCCCCTGCGCAGCGACCATGAGATCGCCGACTGGTGGGAGCCCAGGGACGATTCCGCCCGCTTCGCCCACGTCGCATGGGTCGGCCAGAACCTCGAGAAAGGATTCGTCGGGTTCTACCTCTACGAATGGAAGAACCCTCATCCGCAAAAGCCGGTCAGCCACATCGTCTTCCGCAGCACCGACAGCGCCGCCACGCCGGTGTGCATCGCGATCACCGCCTCCGACGCGCCGATCGAAATCGGCCCGGAGCCGCGGCGGCACCGGATGGCCGGCTACACGCTCTGCGAGTACCGCCAGCGGGCCAAGACCGCGCTGAAGTGGACCGCGGGCCCGACGCGGATCGTCGTCCAGCGGCGGCTCCCCATCGCCGCCAACAGCGACGTCAAGCAGGCCCGCATCGACGTGGTCCGCTATCGTGCCGAGACGCCCGCGTCGGCGAGCTGCGAGATTGCCGGCGTCGTCAAATCGATCCAACTGGACGCCGGCGACCTTCGCGGGCAGTTCCTGTTTACCGAACCGGCGGTCCTGGAATACCTGACCAGCCGCAAGGACGGCTTCGAGATCGCCGCGACCGTCGAGGACGCCACCGGCATCGGACAGTGGCATTACGAAGCCAATCCGCGCCATCACTTCATTCCCGACGGTGAAGACTTCGAGCACGGCTTGGCCGCGGTGACCGGAGTTTTCCAGGTCACGCCGTTTCTGCCCGAGCACGTCTATTCCGGTTACGTCGAACTCAAGCCCGCCGGCGTCGAGGCCCCGCCCGCCGAGGTCGTCGAGACCGCGCTGGCGCCGGCGGCGCAACAGCCCGAGTGGCTCGGAGGACAATTGTGCCTCAACGGCCAGTGGCAATGGCAGCCGGGCAAGGTCGGCGACGACGGAACGGCGATCCCCGCGGACGACTGGCGGCCGATCAACGTCCCGTGCGACGTCGGCGATGAAATCTTCAACGTCAACGAGGACATCATCGGCGCGTGGTTCAGGAAAAGCGTCTACTGCCCGTCAGAATGGAGCGACAAGCGCATCACGATCGAATTCCAAGCCGTCGCCGATTTCGCCACCGTCTTCTGCAACGGCGAAAAGGTGGACTACCACGAGGGAATCCTGCCCTTCAAGGTCGATCTGACCGACCGCCTTCGCTTCGGCCGGGACAACACCATCTGCCTGTTCGCCGAGAACGTCTACAAGGGCATCATCCCCCTTCCGCTCCATCAGCCGATGGCCTCGCTGGCCGCCGACGTGTCGCACTACAAGGGGCATGCGTATCGGCTGACGATGGTGCGCGGGGCTTACGACCAGAAACCCGATGAGGTGGAAATCCTGCTCGACGGGCAGAACATCGCCCGGAAGACCGGCAGCGCCAATCAGGTCGCCGTCGAAGGCGACGGCCTCTACCACCGCCAGCTCGAATGGGACCACAGCGTCCTGTTCTTCTCGACGCCGGGCAACGCGCCGTTCGAGCGGATCAAGGATCGGCTGGTCCTGCACTCGATCGTTCCCGGCGTGACTCGGCACTTCTCGCGCGGCGACTCGTCGCACCACTGGCGAACCCACCGGCCGCGGCAGACCGGCCCATACCGCGACGTCTTCCTTAACGTCACCGGCCGGTCGCGGATCGCCGACGTGTTCGTCAAGACCTCCGTGCGCGACATGGCGCTCGACGTCGACCTGGAACTGGCCGACCTGCCGGAATCCGGCGCGGTGTTGGCGGCGTCTGTCCGCGACGCAAGCCGGACGGTTCTGGACCTCGGCTCAACGCCGCTTGCGGCAAGCGACACGCGGATCGCGCTCCGCAAGCCCTGGAGCGACCCTGAGTTTTGGGGACCGGGCAATCCCTATCTGTACTTCCTCGAAGTGCAACTGACCGACGCCGACGGCCGGGCGCTCGACCGGCGGTTCACCCGTTTCGGGTTCCGCGAGTTCCGGGTCGATGGCGTCGATTTTGTCTTCAACGGCCAGAAGCCCTTCCACATTCAGGGCGAAAGCATCGCCGCGTGGGAGCTTCCGTTCCACCGCTGTCATCTCCGCTGGCACTACGCCGACCACGTTCAGCAGGCCAACGTCAACATGCTCCGCTTTCACAAGGGCGGCATGCTCTTTCCCGAGAACCTCGACCTGGCCGATGAGATGGGCATGCTCATCTGCCAGGAGAGCAACTTCAGCCTGCCCGCCGACGCGGTCGGCGACGACGGCCTTCCGAACGTTGAGCAAGCGATGAGGGCCGTCGGTTGGGTCTGCGACCAGGTCCGGAACCAGCGCAATCATCCCTCGTGCGTGATGTGGAGCACGGAGAATGAGTTCGGGTCGATCCGCGAAACCACCGACGTCGATGAGTCGGTCAAACGAACCGCTGAAATCCAACTCCGCCTGGACGGTGCGGTCAAGGAAATCGACCCCACCCGGCCGGTCGTCAACAACGGCGGGCACACCTTCCTCTACACCGACGCCTACAAGGACGACCGCGTCGACGTGATCGACGGCCACTACGTTCAGCCGCGGTTCTTCAGCGGCTGGAAAGAGAAATACGGCAAACCGGTCACCCTCGGCGAGGTGAGCCTCGGCGGCGACTTCGGCTGGACCTACCAGGGCGAGGTCCGCAGCCTTCGGCAACAGGGCCAGGACCCGCGGCCCCACTTCTGGCGACGGCTGAACGCGGCAACCCTCTACATGGCCGGCCGGATTCAGGCCTTTCGCGCCATTGACGTGGCCGGCATCTGGCCCTTCGCCTCCACCAAACGCTACCACCCCTTCATTTCCCTCTGGGACGGCGCCGACTACAGCGGCGCGTCGCCGGAGATCGCATGGCCCGCTCAATCCGGCGAACAGATCAAGCGGAAGCACATCATCTGGGGCCGCGGCACGTACAACTTCTTCGACCCCGCTGCGCCTCGCGCGACATACCTGCGGACCTACGACGCGCTGAAGGACAACTTCGACGAGGTGCCCAAGCTCGAACCGCGGTTCAGCCCGGAGGTCATCGTCCAAATCCTCGACCCAGCCGGCAAGCCGATGGCCGATACCCCGGTCTGGCTGATCCCGACCGATCAACCGGGCGCGCCGATCGGCGTGGTCGCCGACGCGGAGGGTAAAGCCTGGTTCTGGTGCAAGTCGGGCGCCGGAGAGTATACGGCGATGGTCCGCGCGAACGGCAGGGAGTATCAGGCAGCCGTCACGCCCGCTCCGGTCGGCGAGTGGCTCCAGGTCAAGACCGTGGTCGTCCGAATCCCGCAATAGCCGACGCGGTCAGTACCAGTCGGCCAACCGGTGAAGCCAGATCCGAATCTGCGGGCCTTCGTGGACGATCACCGCGGCCAGCACCAGCCACACGATCACCGTCGCCTGAAACGGCCGGTCCTCGACCAGCAGTTCCATCGGCCCGTCGTACTTGCCGGTCTGGATGATCACCGCGAACCGGAAAACGCCGTAGACCACGAAAGGCACCGTGTAGATCAGGTAGTTGGTGCCGAACTTGGCAGCCGTGCTCGGGTCCATCGTGTAAAGCAGGAACGTGATGACGGCCAGGGCGGCTGAGATGCTCAGCAGGTGGCCCAGAAGCTCCAGCGTGTAGTTGGCCAGCACCGGCCGACGGTCGCTGGCGAGCTGGTGGTCGTTCTTGGCCACCGCCAGTTCCGTCCGCCGTTTGCCGAACCCCACGAACAGGCACAGCGTGAATGTGCAGACGATCAACCACGGGCTCAGCGGGACGCCGATCGCGAACACCCCGGCCAGCGCCCGCAGCACAAAGCCGATGGCGATGCACATCACGTCGATGATCAGCATGTGCTTGAACCAGAACGAATAACCGACGTTCAGCAGCAGGTACGCCGCCGCCACGACGCCCAACAGGAATTTGAACCCGAACGCCAGAAACACCCCGGCCAGCACCAGCGCCACCGCCAGCGTCCACGCGGCGTGCATCGGCACCTCGCCGCTGGCCAGCGGACGCTTGCGCTTGCGCGGGTGCAGCCGGTCCTGCTCGACGTCGTGGATGTCGTTGATGACGTACGCGAAACTCGAAATCAGGCAGAACGACCCGAAGGCGATGAGGGTCGCGACGATCTTGTCGGGCTCGAACATCAGGTTCTGCTCGGCGAAGATCAGCGCCGCGAACACGAAGACGTTCTTGCTCCAGTGCACCGGCCGCAGCAGCCGGATATACGCGAACGGTTTAGCCATGCCCTTCGTCCAGCTTCTGGCGGAAGTAATCGACCGTTGCCTTCAGGCCTTCTATTCTATCGGTCCGCGGAGACCAGTTCAACAGTTCCCGGGCCAGACCGATGTCCGGCCGGCGGACCTTCGGGTCGTCCTGGGGCAACGGGCGGTACGCGATGCGGCTGGTGCTTCCGGTAATGTCGATGATCTCCTCGGCCAGTTGGCGAATCGTCACCTCATCGGGGTTGCCGAGATTCACCGGATACACGTAGTCCGACTCCAAAAGCCGCACCAGGCCCTCGACCAGATCATCGACATAGCAGAAGCTGCGGGTCTGCGAACCGTCGCCGTACGGCGTGACCGGCTCGTTCCGCAAAGCCTGGGTGATGAACGACGGCATGACCCGACCGTCGCTTAAGCGCATGTCCGGGCCGTAGGTGTTGAAAATCCGCGCCAGGTGGGTCGGCACGCCGTGCCGCCGGTGGTAGTTGACCACCAGCGCCTCGGCGAACCGCTTGCCCTCGTCGTAGCAGCTTCGCGGACCGATCGGGTTCACGTGCCCCCAATAACTCTCCGGCTGCGGATGCACCTGAGGATCGCCGTAGCATTCGCTGGTGCTGGCGTGGAGGAACGGGCAGCCGTTGGCCCGGGCCAGCTCCAACAGGTTGCCCACGCCCGCCGAGCAGACCCGCAAAATCTCCAGCGACAGCGGCTCAAAGTCCACCGGGCTGGCCGGACACGCCATATCGATCACCGCGTCCAGCGGCCCCACGTCGAACGGCAACGGCTCGCAAATATCGTGCTTGACGAACTCGATCGTGTCGTAGCGGTGCAGAAGGCTCAGGTTCCACGACGGCGCGGTCACCAGGTTGTCCACCACGATCACGTGGTGGCCGTCGCGGGCGTAACGCCGCGTCAGATGCGAACCGATAAACCCCGCTCCTCCCGCGATCAAAATCCGCATCGTCGGCCCCCTTCACAAAAGCGGTCCGTCTCCACACCCGAAAGCGACAGCCCACGTCAGAGCCGCCCCTTAAAGCTCCTTGCGCCCGGTCAAGGCATCGGCCAGCGTGGCCTTGGAGGTGAACTCCAACTGACCGCCCACCGCCACGCCCCGGGCCAGCCGCGTGATCTTCACCGGCAGCCCGGCCAGCCGCGAAGCCACGTTCAGCGCCGTGCTGTCGCCCTCCAGCGTCGGATTCGTGGCCATGATCACCTCTTTGACCTGACCCGACTCGATCCGCCGGACCAGCGCCTCGATGGTCAGGTCCGACGCCTCGACCCCTTCCAGCGGGGCCAGACGCCCCATCAGGACGTGGTACACCCCGCCGAACGAACCGATGCTCTCAAGCGTCGCCAGGTCCTTGGGCTGCTCGACCACGCACACCACCGACTGGTCGCGCCGCGGATCGCTGCAGATCCGGCACGGGTCCACGTCGGTCAGGTTGTAGCACACGCTGCAGTGCGTCAGCTTCAGTTTCAGGTCGCGAACAGCCTCAGCCAGGGCGAACACGTCGTCCCGATCCGTCCGCAACAGGTAAAAGGCGATCCGCTCGGCGCTGCGACGGCCAAGGCCGGGCAGTTTCTCCAAATGCGAAATCAGCCTGTCCAACACCTCGGAAGCCATTTGTTGCCTCTCCCTCTACTGCCCCAGAAGTCCCTTCAGCGGGCCCAGGGGCAGACTCTCGGTTAACTTGGCCATCTGTTCCTGCGCCACCTCCCGGGCCTGTTCGGTCGCCGAGTTCACCGCCGCCAGCACCAGGTCCTCGACCATCTCGACGTCACCGCCGGCGACCAGTTCCGGGGCAATCTTGATCTCGACCAGGTCGCCCAATCCGTTGACCACCGCGCGGACCTGCTCGCCCCCGGCCCGTCCCTCGATCCGCTTGGCCTTGAGCTCTTCCATGGCCTGCTTATATTCTTTGCCGATCTTGCCCAGGTTGCCCAGCAGGCCCATCATATTGCCTAACGATCCGAACATTTTGCTCTCCTGATCTTGTCTGATTTCGGGACGCCGAGCCGATCGACGGCCGCCCCGGCACGGGAGTGGAAACCTAATTATTGGCGCGCCAGGGCTATTTTTCCAGCGATTCGAACAGGTTGATCATCTCGATCGCGGTCATCGCCGCGTCGGCCCCCTTGTTGCCCGCCTTGGTTCCCGCCCGGTCGATCGCCTGCTCCAGATTGTCGGCGGTAATGACCCCGAAAACCACCGGAACCATCGTCTCGAGCCCCACCTGGGCCAGCCCGCGGGCGGTCTGCGAGGCCACGTGGTCAAAGTGTGGCGTCTGACCGCGGATGATCGCGCCCAAAGCGATCACCGCCTGGTACCGGCCCGCCGCCGCCAGGCGTTTGGCGGTCAGGGCCAGCTCGTACGAGCCCGGCACCCACGCCACGTCGATCTGCTCCTCGCTCGCCCCGTGGCGGATCAGGACGTCCTTGGCCCCGACCAGAAGCTGCTGGGAAATGAAGCTGTTGAACCGGCTGACCAGAACCACAAAACGATGGGCCGGCTGAACGACCAGCTTACCGGCGAATTCCTGACCCATGGGTCCACACTCCAGAAAATCACCCACACTTATACACCAACACGCCGACCAGTGTACCCGCCACCCGCGGGCGAGGCAAGGGGACAGAAAGAATGGAACGCCGTGCGGGTTTTCCTCTCGACAAACCGATTTCGGCGAATACACTTTGGCGACGAAAGGTCCGCGAAAGCTCTTGCAGGAGAACCGACATGGCGAGCGATCGTTACCTGGCGTACATGGGACTGGCCCCGAAGCGCATCCCTCACTGGGAGCATTGGTCGTGCCCGGACGCTGAGACGTACCTGAGCGGCATCGACTACTACGAGCACCCGCGGCAGTGCCGCCAGCGGCTGGCCGAGCTGTATCCGCAACTGCAACTGGATATCCCGGAGTCGGACGAGCCGAGGCGCCGGCCGGGACTCGACCTGACCGGGCAGAGCTCGCGGAGCGACGATCAGGGCCGCCACTACGTCCGCTGGGGCGACGCGGAAACCACGCACTGGGACTGGGGCATCAAGTTCGCCTCACCCGAGGAGGCCCTCAAGTTCTCCCCCCTGGAGCAGGGCGATTTCACCGACATCCCCGTCGTCGAGTCGCGCGACTATCGCGATGAAGACCAGCTTCTGCGGGCCTACGGCGGCGACCCGAGCAAGCCTCCGCAACGAGGCAAGCCCGGCGCGCCCGACACGGTCGGCTTCTATAACACGCTGTTCATGTGGCCGCTGCTGACCTTCGGATGGGACATGTTCCTCCAGATCTGCCTCGAGCCGGAGTTCGACCGGATCATGGACGAGTTCGCCGAGATCAACCGGCGGGTGTTTCGCGTGTTCTCCAAGCTGCCGGTCAACTTCGTCCTCTGCCACGACGACATCGTGACCACCCGCGGACCGGTCTGCTCGCCCGCATGGATGCACAAGCACATCTTCCCGCGCTACGAGGAGTTCTGGTCCATCGTCAAAGCCGAGGGCAAGGAAGTGCTCTTCATGGCCGATGGGAACATGGACTCCTTCGCCGACGACGTGATCGCCTGCGGGGCGCGCGGCATCATCTCCGAACCTTACACCGACTACAAGGCCATCGCCCGGCGATACGAAGGCCGAAACCTCTTCCTGGCCGGCGAGGGCGACAACCGCGTCCTGACCCGCAACAACCCAGCCGAGATCGACGCGATGGTCCGCAGCATGGTCGAGACCAGCCGCATGACCGGCGGATACGTCATGTGCGTCGGCAACCATATCCCGTGGAACATTCCGCCCGAGGCGATCAAACGCTACCTGGACCTCTCAGCCGAACTGGCGGTCCGATAGACCAAACGCCAATGCAGGAGACGATCCATGCGGACCGTCCTGACCCGACCGGCTCAGGAATGGATCGAGGGCTGGCCCTTGGGCAACGGCATCACCGCCGCCATGCTCTGGGGCCCACCGGGCCGGACCGTCCTCTCGCTGAACCACGTGGACTTCTGGCGCGACCACGCCGGCCGCCAGATAGGTGACTACAGCCAGATCGTCCGCCAGGCCCGCGACCTGATGATGGCGGGCCAAGCCAAAGAGGCCAACGATCTCTACGCCCAGAAGATCGACATGGCCGTCATGCCGCGCGACCACGAAACCTCCGACAGCTACACCGGATACACCAACTCGTTCCAGCCGATCGGCGACCTCGTCCTCGAACTGGACGGACAGGACGCCTGCCGCGACTACCGGCGATCGCTCGACCTGGTCTCCGGAACAGCGGCGGTCCGTTGGCGCACCGAAGGCCGGATCACTCAGGAATGCTTCGTCCCGCTGAACGACGACGTGATCGTCGTACGGCTGACGGCGGAGCGACAGCTCTCCGGCCGGCTGCAATTCACCCGGCGGCCGCAGGACCATTACCGGTGGTCGGCGAAGGTGGAGGGTGCGTCGCTTTGTGTCCAAGGCGCATTCGATGAAGGCGTCGGATCGGGGCTGGAAGCGTCACTTCACTGTGATGGCGGAACCGTCCGTGCCGACCATCAGGCAAACGGCCTCGTCTTTACCGACGCCACCGATCTGGTCCTGCTGATCGCCGTCGAAGCGGGCAAGGGCGATCGGGACTGGCTCGCCGCCGCCCGCGAGAAGATGCAGCGGGCACGCGGCGTTGCCGTGGCCGAGATGCGCGATCGGCACATCCGCGAGCATTCGACCGCCTTCGGCCGCGCCTCGCTGTGCCTGGACCGTGTCAATAAAAACAAAGAAGCGAATCTGTCCGAGCTCATCGGCCGGGCCGTCGATGGGACTTTCGAACCGCGACTGGCCGAGGCGATCTTCGACATGGGACGCTACCTGATCCTCGCCGCCAACCGCGCGGGACGCCGCCCAGCCAACCTTCAGGGAATCTGGAACGACCAGTTCACCCCGGAGTGGGACGCCGATTGGCACTTCGACATGAACGTCGAGATGAACCACTGGCTCTGTAACCCCGCCGCCCTGCCGGAGTGCAACCTGGCCCTGTTCAACCAGATGGATCGGTTCGTGGAAACCGGACGGAGCAACGCGGCGAAGATGGCCGGCTGCGCGGGAATCCTCTTCTACGGGATCGCCGGCGGCGACTCGATGGTCTGGAGCCGCCAGGGCCCCTTCTGGTCCGGCGCCGCCGCGTGGATCGCCCAGCACTACTGGACGCACTACGAGTACACGATGGACCTCGACTTCCTCCGCGAGCGGGCCTACCCGTTCATCAGGGAAGTCGGCCTCTTTTACCGCGACTTTCTCGTGCGGATCGAGGACGGGTCCTACGTGACCGGCCTCTCGCACTCGCCCGAGAACGCCCCAGCCAACGGGTACGCCATGACCGTTCACGCCGCGATGGACACCGCCCTCGTCCGCGAGGTGATGCGGCATCTGCTCGAGGGCGGTCAGATCCTCGGCGTCGATCGCGACCTCTGGCCGCTCTGGCGGGAGTTGCACGACCGCATTCTGCCGTATGCCATCGGCGAAGGCGGCGAACTGAAGGAGTGGCCCGCCCCGCTGGCCGAGCAGCCGGCCCACCGGCATTTCTCGCACCTCTATCCGCTGTTTCCCGGCGACGAATTCACGTTCGAGCAGACGCCGGAGCTGATGGAGGCGGCCCGAAAAGCGGTGGCCCTTCGCGAAGCCCAGGGCCGCTCGCATAACTTCGGCTGGAGCTACGCCTACCTGGCCGCGATGTACGCCCGGCTGGGCGACGCCGAACTCGCCTGCGAATCCCTGTTTTGCCTGGCCCGCAGCGTGCTGCTCGAGAACCTGCTGACCGTCGGCTGCGACCTGCACGACAACGCGTTGACCGCCGACTGGGCCTTCAACGTGCCGCGGCTGTTTCAGATCGAAGCCGGCTTGGGCGCTGCCTTCGCGGTAGCGGAAATGCTCCTCCAGAGCCACCGCGGCATCATCCGCCTGCTGCCCGCCCTGCCGACCGCCTGGCCCGAGGGCGAGGTCCGCGGCCTGCGGGCAAGAGGCGCGTTCAGCGTCGGTATCGCCTGGACCAACAGCCGCCTGACCGAAGCCCGCATCACCTCCGACAAAGGCCAACCCTGCCGCGTCCGCTGCCCCGCCGCCGACAACCCGCTGCAAGTCACCCACCAAGGCCACACCATCCCCACCACGCCACGTGACGACGTGGTCGAATTCGCCACCGAACCCGGCGAAACCTACCTCATCACGCCTCAACACGCGACGTAGGGTCAGACGTAGGGTGTGTCCTCCGGACGCACCACCCTCGTCCCAGGCGATTCAGCGTCGGGAGACCAACGGCACCGACCCGCCCACATTCCTCGCACATTCCCCGCGATCCTGTAGAGATTCCTTCTGGCGTTTCTGCCCGCGCCCCCGTAGACGCCGATTTGCATCCACCCCATTCCCATGCTATCTTTATCCGGCGGGGACCCACCGCCCCCCCGCCCGCGCGTCGCCCCGTGCGACGTTTGACAACTGAATACCGGACGCCAAACTGGGACCTCCCCTCCTCGCGCGGTCTGCAAATGCCGCGCAAACCTTACAAATTGTACAAAACCCGCGCACCGACAAGGCCCGGCAATCGCAAACCCCGAATCCTGAGCGTGGAACGATTGCACATTTTGTACAAAACGTACGCCCTCTTGCCCAATCTATCTGATCCCGGGTCTTCTCCGCGTGGTCCGCGTGCTCCGTGCCGCTTGCTCCGAGAAGGGTTGTCGGTCAGATACTCGGACGTTGTCGCTTAACGTCCCGGGCCTGCCGAAACGCCTCCATCGCGGCTGGGAACGGAGCCAGAGCCCGCTCAAAAATCCCCAGCGAGTACGCGATCGTCACCCCGTAGTTGGTGATCGATACGCCCTGCTTGCGGCAGCGAAGGATCCGCGAGAGCATCTCGCGGCGGTTCCACATGCACGCCCCGCAGTGGACGATCAACTTGAACGGCGTCACGTCATCGGGAAAATCATGGCCCTGCGTCGTGACGAACTCCAGCTTGCCGCCGACGTACTGCGTGAGCCAGCGAGGGATCTTCACCCGCCCGATGTCCTCGCCGATCGGATGGTGCGTGCACGCCTCGCCGATCAGCACGCGATCGCCCGGCCGCAGATCCTCGATCGCCAGAGCTCCTCGCACGAACTCGTTCAAATCGCCCTTGAACCGGGCGAACAGGATCGAAAACGAGGTCATCGGCACCTCGGGCGGCGTATCGCCCGCCACCTTCAAAAACGCCTGCGAATCGGTAATCACCAGAGCCGGCGGCCGCTTGAGCCGCTCCAACGCGTCCCTCAGCTCGCGCTCTTTGACCACCATGCAGTACGCGTCGTTATCGAGCAGATCGCGGATCGACTGGACCTGCGGCAAGATCAGCCGCCCCTTCGGCGCCTCCAGGTCGATCGGCACCACCAGCACCGCCAGCTCGCCCGCCGGCACCAGGTCGCCTACGATCGACGGCGGATTGATAAAGTCCTCCGGAGCCGAACGGACGAGCGCCTCGCGCAGCTCAAAAATGCCCTCGCCGCGCGACGCCACCGCGGTCAGATGGCGGATCTTGCGTTCGTCGAGCTGCCGCACCACCTCCGGCCGCGGCGAGGCCAGGTCTGCCTTGTTGAATACCACCACCACCGGCGCCTCGCGCCGGATCAGCTCGTCGACCACCGCGTCCTCGAACGGCCCCCAGTGCCCCGCCTCGACCACGACCACCCCGATGTCCGTCCGATCGAAGATCTGCCGCGTCCGCTCGACCCGCTTTTCGCCTAATGCCCCCACGTCGTCGATACCCGCGGTGTCGATGAACAGCACCGGCCCCAGCGGCAGAAGCTCCATCGGCTTTTCCACCGGGTCGGTCGTCGTGCCCGCCACGTCCGAAACGATCGAGACCATCTGCCGCGTCATCGCGTTCAGCAGCGACGACTTGCCGACGTTCCGCCGGCCGAACAGCCCGATGTGCAGTCGAAAACCCTTCGGCGTTGCCTTCATGGCTCTTCCCGTTTCCTCATCACCGATCCCAGCCGTGTCACGTGCTCCGGCGAGACCAGTTCGTCAAATTCCTGTTCGCTCAGAACCCCGCGCTCCACCGCCACCTCCCGAATCCCGCGATTCTCCCGCCGGGCGGTCTGGGCCACGCTCTGGGCCACTTCGTAGCCGATCCGCTCGACCAGCGCGGTCACCGCCGCCGTCGAATTCTCGACGCTCCGCCGGCACCGCTGCTCATCCGCGGCAATCCCCTCGACGCAAAGCCGTCGGAAAATTATAGAGGCGTTGGCCAACAAATCCAGACTGCCCAGCAGCGCCTCGGCGATCAGCGGCACGAACGCATTGAGCTCCAGGTGCCCCATCGACGAAGCGAGGGCGATGATCTGGTCGTTGGCCATCGTCACCATCGCCGCCTGCGAGACCGCCTCCGGGATCACCGGGTTGACCTTGCCCGGCATGATCGACGAACCGGCCTGCCGCGCGGGCAGCGCGATCTCGCCGATCCCCGCGTCCGGCCCGGACGAGAGAAACCGCAAATCCGTCGCCACCTTCAGCAGGTTCGTCGCCATCGCCTTGAGAATCCCGCTGACCTCGACGAACGCATCGGTGTTCTGCGTGGCCTCAACCAGATTCTCAGCCCGGGCCAGACCCAGCCCGGTGATCTCGCGCAGGTGCTCGGTCGATCGGAAGATGAACTGCCGCGGGGCCGCCAGGCCCGTGCCGATCGCCGTGCCGCCCAGGTTCACCACCCGAAGCCGCTCCTCGCACTTGTAGATCCGCCATCGGTCCCGACCGAACGCCTCCGCGTACGCTCCCATCTCGCGGCCCAGCGTGGTCAGCACCGCGTCCTGGTACTGCGTCCGCCCGACCTTCACCACGTGGCCTAATTCCTTCTCCTTGGCTTGGAACGCCTCGAGCAGACCGACCACCTCGCGCTCCAGGTTCCGCAGGCTCTTGATCGCCGCCACCTTCAACGCGGTCGGATACGTGTCGTTGGTCGACTGGTGAAGGTTCACGTGGTCCAGCGGCGAGATCGTCGCGTAGTCGCCCAGCGGCTTGCCGAGAATCCGCAGCGCCCGGTTCGCCACCACCTCGTTGACGTTCATGTTCGTCGACGTGCCCGCTCCGCCCTGCAGCGCGTCGACCACCACGTGCGCGTCAAGCGTTCCCTCAGCCATCTCGGCGCACGCCTGCTCGATCGCGGCCGCCCGCGCGTCGTCGATAAACCCCAACTCGCGGTTGGTCCGAACGCACGCCAGCTTCACCGCCCCGTACGCCCGCACCAGCCCCCGGTTCACCGCCCGGCCGGTCAGCGGGAAATTCTCCAGCGCCCGCACCGTGTACACGCCGTACAGCACGTCGGCCGGCACATCCACCTCGCCCAGAAGGTCTTCTTCGCGTCGGTATTGGGACATGCGGAGATTGTAGCCGCCGCCACCCGCGGTTATCAATGGTTCGTTGCCCCCATCCCGATGCGCAAAAAAGGCCCGCCGACGTGCTGGCATCGGCGGGCGCCATTTCGACTGAGGCGCAACATGGCGGCCTCAGACACCGTCAGGCAACCGTCCGCACTCAGACCCTTCATCCGTCCGCGATTCGCATCGGACTCGACAGGCTGATGCGCGCCACCCTGGCGCGCCGAAACAGTTCCGAACGGCGAATTTGTGCGTCGCGATCTCGACAACCCCGATCACGATGTGATTTCGTCAACTAAGTGTATGCTACCAGAATCCGGCCGCCGTGTCAAGATGCCGCGTTCGCAGCCTCGTGGCCGAAACCGCCTTTCAATCGGCCCGGCGCTTGCCGCGGCAGACCGCCTCCGAGTCGATCCGCTTGGCCGCCAGATACTTTTCCACCGCCTGCCGTTTGGCTTCGTCGATGATGCGAACCATCTGGCGTTCGCACTTGTAGCTCTCGAACGAAACGCTGCCTTCGACGGCCGCCGTCACGTCCACCCCGCGCGGCACGCAGATCTCACCGACCTCGACGTACCCGGCTGACAGGTAAGTCCGGTAACCCGCCTCGTTGCCAAACGCCGTGGTCAACTCGATCGCGGCCGCTCCGAGACTCGCCGCGGCGCAATCCAACAGCCGCATGATCAGCCGGCCCAACCCTCGCCCGTGCCAACCGTCGGCGATCGCGATCCCTAGCTCCGGTACTTGGACCCCGTGACCCGCCGACTGTGCGTTGCCGCCCGCCTTCCACAAAAAGAAGTGCGCGATCGGCTCGTCCTCGCACAGCATCAGGTACGACGCATCGACCCGATCGACCGCGTTGCGGATCGTCTGACCCAGCGCCTCGGGCAGTCGGACCGCATCGTCCCACGGATACGGGCCGAACAGCTCCCTGGACTCATCGCCGAGGTTCTGCCCGAACTTCAGCAGCAGCGGCACGTCGCCCGTCCGCAGATTCCGCAGCCGCAGCCAGTCGCGGCCGGCGAACGTGAACGAGACGTCAACGCTCCAGGCGTCGCCGGCTTCGATCTTCAACTCCGTGATCCCGCGTCCGGCCTTGCGCCGGGCAAACTCCTCAAGCTCCTGACGAATGCTCAAAGCCAAGTCCATCAACCGTCCCTTCCACAAGCAACCCGATTACACCAGTGCCGACCCCAACTCCCGCCGCCGCTGCCCGGCGGCGGTCATTGTAACACATGCCCGCTCGAAGATGTAGGTCCGTTCGCGTGGCCGTGGCCGCCGATCGGCCCTTGACAATCCAGCCGCCTCCCATAACCATACAGGTATGATCCCGCGACAACGCGGGTGCGTTACTGACCGTTTTGAGGGGGTTCGCCGTGAATGGCCGCTCCGGTATCGCCGCTGAGTTCTGCCTGACCAACACGCTGACCCGGCGCAAGGAACGGTTCGTCCCGCGCGAGCCGGGCCGCGTCACGATGTTCACCTGCGGCCCGTCGGTCTACCGCCGCCAGCACGTGGGCAATTACCGCACCTTTCTCTACGAAGACGTGCTGTACCGCTATCTGGAGTTCCTCGGCTACAAGGTCCACCGCCTGATCAACTTCACCGACGTCGAGGACAAAGCCATCGAGGAGGCCCGCGAGCAGGGCCTCGAACTGGACCAGTTGACCCGCCCGGTCGTCGAGCAGTTCCTCGACACCGCCGACAAGCTGCGGATCCGCCTGCCGCGGGTCATCTCGCGCTCCTCGACCAGCGTGGACACCGCCGCCGAGATCATCCGCGCGCTGATCGATCGAGGCCACGCCTACCGCCACGAGGGCGACGTCTACTTCGATCCGCTGACGTATCCCGGTTTCGGTCGGCTCTACGGTCTGGACATGAGCCAGTGGCCCAAAGAGCGCATCCGCTTCGACCAGGACACCTATCCCGGCGATCAGTGGAACCTCGGCGACTTTATCCTCTGGCACGCCTGCGGCTCGAACGACAGTGTCTGCTGGGACACGCCGCTGGGCCGCGGCCGGCCCTCGTGGAACGTCCAGGACCCAGCCATGATCGTCAAACACCTCGGGCTTCAGATCGATATTCACGGCGGCGCGGTCGATAACCTGTTTCGCCATCACGACTACATCCTGGCCATCATGGAGAGCTACTCACAGCGGAAGTACGCCAACTTCTGGCTGCACGGCGAGCTGCTGCTGGTCGACGGCGAGAAGATGTCCAAGAGCGAGGGCAACGTCCTCTACGCTGAGGACTTTTTCGACCAGGGCTACTCGCCCGAGGCCGTCCGATTCCACTTCATCAACGGCCACTACCGCCAGCCCATCGACTTCCGCCGCCAGCGACTCGACGATACGGTCGGGCGACTCGACCGGCTCACCGCCGCCACCAGACAGCTCTGCCGCGCCGCCGAGGAAGCGTCAGCGCCCGACACCCTCAACGCACCGGAGGCGGTCGAACTGCTCGCCGCTTTTGCCGCGCACATGAACGACGACCTTCACGTCGCCGACGCCGTCGACGCCCTCGAACAAACGCTGCTTCGCCTCGCCGACAGCGAGAAACAAACCCAACTCGACCCGTCAACCTGCGCCCAGTGCACCGCCGCCCTCAACCGGATCGACAGCGTCCTTCAGGTCGGCCTGCTCTCTGCGTAGGGCGGGTGGTTCTCGCCGCAGGCGAGGTTCACCCGCCATCCCCGTACCCAGGTCACACGATTTCCAGCGCGTCCCGATCCGGCAGCTCCGGGAACCGCGCCGTCGGCAGCGTCTGGTACCAGTACGCCACCGAGGCGATATCGTCCTGAAGCGGCAGATACCGCCCGCCGCTGCGCCAGCCGAGGGCCTGGATCGTCACCCGCAAATCCCGCTCGAACCGGATCGGGTCCATGATGTGCCAGCGGTAGAGGCCAAACCGCGTCTGCGACGCATACAGCCCGTCCGGCCGGATCACCTGCGGCAGACCCGCGTACGGCGTGGTGAATTCGCGATACCCGCCGTTCTCCTTGCCCAGGTCGAAGTTGTACGACCCGCAGAAGTAGTCCTCGGTGCCCGTCCCGCAGATCGTCGGAAACGCCTGGTCTCCGTCCATGTAGAACTTGATCTCCCCTTCGCCCCACCAGCCGCAGTTGTTGACGCCCCACGCCATGTACGTCCCCACGTAGTGCCCCCGGCCGCGGACCTCGTCCACGATCGTGTGCACCTGCTTGCAGGGCAGCGGATTGACCCGGCGGAACTGGGCATGGAAATACGCCGCGTCGTCCGGCACCTCCGTCAGCGCGTAGGTGACCTGGTAGTACAGCGTCAATGCCTCCGGTCCGATATTCGTCACCGTCATCCGGCAGTGCTTGCGGAACGGCATCTCCCAATAGCAGTTCAACCCGCTGCGGGGATTGACGCATACCGCCAGCGACGAGACCTGGGCGTACTGCTGCCAACCGCAGGCGAAGAAATCGCCGATCGGGCATTCGACCGAGGGCTGATCCTGACCGTCCCAATAGACCCGCAGGATGCAGAACCGCCACGACCCGCTCGGGGTCAGCCAGATGTGCTGAATCGCCCCGGACCCTTCGATCTCGGCCATCGTGAACGTCTGGCCGGCTTCAATCCGCACCGACGGCGAGACCTTCCAGCCCTGCCCCAGATCGCGGGCACAGGCGGCCCCCGTGCCCTCGACCGCCATCCCGGCCTTGCCCTTCTCGCCGGTGAAGTTCTCCGCACTGATCGAACGGGTTTTGGCCGATGAAAGCCGCGAGAGATTCCCAAGATGCAGACCCAAGCCGTTGAACGACGCCATGGCAAATCCCTTTCATCATGACAATTCAGAAAACGCAACCGAGGGGATTATAGAAATCACGGTTACCTTGCACAAGGCTCGGGCAAACCCCTTCCGCTGTCGCGCAGGCAGAGATTTCGACATCTCTCTACAGAAGTTCCCGTGGAAATCCCTGCGCCGTTCCCGCCGCCGGCCCCGAAAACGCCACATTTGCCTCGGCCAGATTCCCATGGTATCTTTATCACGCCGAGACCCCGGCGTTTCGGCTGCACGTCGCCCCGCGCGACGCTTGACAACTGAATCGCTCTCGGATCACGATCCAGCAGACTGTACCATCCTGAAGGTTGGTCTCTGCCGCGATGGGATGCTCAGTACTGCCAGTACTTCCAGACAGTTTGGTCGTAGATGAACCACTGCTCCCAGGGAACGTTCAGGGGGTATCCCATGTAGGACGCGGCATGGCCGTCGCAGAAGAGCAGGTTGGCCTTGCCGGCGTGCCTGGGGTTGATCTGCGACCCACTGCCGGGCCACAGCCAGGGAACCACGGTTGAGTTCTCAAGGGTGTACGGTTGATTGTCCGCCAGAAGAACCGTCCTGGTATGGTCCGGAAGCAAATCCAGCCGGGCGAGTATGGGAGACCAAGCGGATTCGATGTTGTTGATGTACGCGTTCATACCGTAGTCGAACGCCAGGGATCGCGTTTCGCTGGGGCAGTGAAAGACGGGAAGATTCTCCGGACCTACTCCGCCAAAGTAGAGCCTTGGCAGGATGATCCGCCACATCCGGTTGGTCTCACCGGGCGTCCAGTCGTAGCAGTAGGGCAGCCAGCCGTTGTACTCGTTGGCGTAGGTCTGGAAGGCCAAACCCAACTGCCGCTGGTTGCTCGCGCAGGACGCCGTCTTGGCCGTCTCCCGCGCCTGGCTGAGGGCGGGCAGAAGAATGGAGACCAGCACCGCGATGATCGCGACCACCACCAGAAGCTCGATGAGGGTGAAGCCCGATAGCATTCCACGGGCGGCTACGGCGTTTGCTTTTCTCATACCACACCTCGTTACTATTCTATCACGACCTCGTAAGTCAAACAACCCCCGTTCGGCTGGGCGGTATCCACCGTCAGCTCAAAGCCGCCATCCGTTTTGCGGACCGGCACCTCGTTTTGGCGCTGACCGCCCATCGTAATGGCCCACGCCCGGACCATCTTGGCCGGGTCCAGGCGCAGCGTCACGTCCGCTGCGCCGCGGCGGAGCAGATGCGGCAGCGTGCCCCACTCCTCGGTGATCGTCCGCTCCTCGTCGAAGAACCGGGCGGCGGAGTTGGAACTGTCGGTCAGGTGGCACACCAGCAGGCGGCCGGCCTGGGCGATAGGCTTGGCCTCGTCCATGGCGCTGACGGCCACCACGCTGAACTCGCCGCGGTTCTTGACGGAGACCAGTTTGCCGTCCAGCGCCTTGCCCTCTTCCAGGGCGAAGCACTCGCTCCGGTCCGTTACGATCGTCATCTGGCCTTCGTTGGGGTCCAGGGCGATTTCGGAGGTATCGGAGGCGATCCAGTGCGAATCGCCTTGGCCTTCCTGCCGCAGCGCGGCCACCGCCTCATCGGTCAAACGCCGATACGGCACAGCCGGCGGCAAAGGCGAGGACTCGGCCACACCGAAGGCGCAGCGGATCGAATCCGGGACGGCGGCTTGGGGATTCTGGAAATCCCACTGGCCGATCCGGTGCCGCAGGCCCAGGTTCGAGTAGGCCTCCAGGGCATCACCGGCACTGGCCACCTCAAACACGTCCTGGGAGTTCAGGGCCAGCGGGACGGCCTGTCGGGCCGGCTGGACGTCGCCGCGGCGGAACAGGAGGATGCCGATGCGTTCGGAGACCATGTTGATCGGGTCCTGCGTCAACTCCATCCAGACGGTCGGGCCCACCTGTTGGGTGTTGCCGGCTGTGTGGGCGTAGGCGAAGCGATAGAGGCCGTTCCAGTCCTGCAGCGCCCCGTAGGCCCCCATCGTCAGGCCGGATTGGGCCCGGTAGCGGTGCGGAAACGGCATGTTGAATTCGGTCACGGTAAACGGCCGGCCGAACACGCGGGAATTGAACATGATGCGGGCCATCGACGCGTTCACCGTCAGGTTGTTGAGGTGACTGCTCCTGACCGGCAGGCTCTCGTGACGATGGATTGGGGCCGGAACCGCCCAATAGCTGTGGTTGTCGACGTAGTCCAGGTGCGGCCGAACGAACCTCGTCAGGGCGTTATTCTCAAAGTTAACGTCGTTCAGCAGCGCGTCGCAGCCGAGCGACCGGATGAAGTCGCGGCACTCCTGGTAGGCCT
>JAAYCJ010000180.1 GCA_012729815.1 Phycisphaerae bacterium
ACCTGGTAGGCGCCCCCTTGATCCGTGTCGAACAAGCAAAAGTAGTACTCCCACGGGTCCGTCCCCCGTTCCCGCCGCTGCTCGATCCAGGCATTCGCCGCCTTCAGCACCTTGCCATCCGCCCGGACCACCGTCCGCACATCCCGAGTCGCCCCGTTCGTGTAACTCCACTCCGCGTAGAACGGCCCGGCGTTCAACGGCACCACCGCGTCATACAGGTGATCCCCCGCGCCCCCCTGCACCCGCGTCAGACTCCCCTGCCCCGTCCAGTTCGTCACCGCCGAATCGATGGCATCCGATTCATACACGGTCAGGCCTGTGTCATCTTTGCCCAATAAGTCCAGAATGGCGTCCCGGCCGGGCAGGTCCACCCATACGTCCCGAACCAGCGTGTGCGTCTGGACCTCTTGAATCAGCGAGGTCAACCGCCCGCCCAGCGCATCCGAATGCGAGATGTCCGCCGCGAACTCCGTGAATTCCCCCATCAGCGTCGTTTCCATCGTCCAGCGCGCCAGGCCGGCTTCCCCGGCACCGATCGCCCCGAAGTCCGCCGTCAGCGTCCGGGCCGCGCCCGCGCCGTTGACTTCCGTCCCCAGGATCGTATACCCGAGCAGCAGCCCCAGATCGTTCTGCACGATCTCCGGCTGCGCGGACTCCATCTTCACCGCCGTCGCCGGGCCATGCCCTGTATTCAGAATCCGCAGACCCAGCGAATAGGGCACCGGCGGCTCGATGGTCGTCGTGAACGGATCGTCCCCGTACACCTGGGCGGGCAGGAAATAATCCAGGGTCAGCCGTGGCATGGGCTGGACGGTGATCCAATCCGGGGTCACGTCCACCGTCAGGTCCTGGCCCTGCAGCCGATAATTCAGCGTCGCGCCCACGTAGTACAGCTGCCCCGCCGTGTTCGTGCCCGACGCCCCCAGCGCCGGGATGATCAGCCAGTGGATTTCCGCGCTCTGCCCCGCCGCAATCGTCCCGTTGGTCGCCGCGTCAATGTTCGAGAGCGAGTCCACCCGGATGAAAAACAGCGCGTTGGTGTCGTTCGGATTGGTCGTTGCCGGGATGGAATTCTCGTCCGCATCGGTAAACAAGACTTCGATATCTACCGCCTCCAGCGGCAGCTCCGTGAAGCCGTTGTGAATCTTCATCGTCGCGTCGAACGCCTGCCGCTCCAGCGTCAGCGTCTGCTGGATCTCGATCTTCACCATCGCACAGACCGCCGAGGCGAACACCGAGGGCGCGAACGCGATAAGACATACGCCGATTCCGCCGACCACATGCTGAAGGCAGGTCTTCTTGTTCATGTTCAGCTCCCGTTATCGACGCGTTCCTGTTGCGCCAGTCTTTTTGAGGCTCTCATGCATGAAGCGCATAACTCAGGGGCTCCGCCACATCTCCGTCGCATCGCCAAGACATTGGAAATTCCCGCCACACCAAGCGATGGCCGGAAAATCATCATGGCCGTTGCATCCTGGCCATCCAGGCAACCGAACTCCGGCCGTGTCGGGTTATTCGGCGGCACGAACATCGAATGCCCCGGCACACCGCATGTCATCTTCTTCTCTTTCATTTTATCTATAATTCAACCATGTGAGAAAACCATTTCCCAGAAAGATACATTGTGAATAATCGTAATCCCCACCGGACCTTCCGTATTCGCGCATGCTATTCCAGGACGTGGCAATGCTGCTGGTCACGACATCGGTGTAGATATCCCCATGACCTGTCGAGTTTTGACTCAGTCGTTCTGTATTTGGTGTAGGATTTGGGATGCCCGCATATCCCACGCCTGACGCTAATTCATCAAGGTAATAGGGTATTTGCACGATCTTATCCCGTTCCTTCATAAAAATAGTGTCCGTTACGGACTTCCATACGCCACGGAGCGTTCCCATGAGCCCGTCTTGAAATTCATGAGAAGAGGTGTAATAGAGCGTTCCGACCTGGCTTTCAATCACAGGACCATAGAGACCTGTGCGCGACAGATCCTGGCCGGCCACGGCTGCCTGCAGGGCATACCATTTGTCTATAGATGCTCCATGCAGCAACGCTTGAGCGACGACTTCGTTAGCTAAGCTATGAGACGGCACGATAATCTTAATGCCGTGTTGCTTTAAGCACTTCAACATGCGGGCCAGCGCACGGCTTGCATCTTTGCCCACATCTTGCGCCCCGTTGAAATTGACGCCCCCATGGTTCCCCGGCCAGTAGAAGGAAATGATTTCTAAATCGGGATCACCGGCTTCCGTTTTAAGCAATTTTTCCATTTTGCTCACGCGTCCCAGCCATGTAGCGTGGTCCGTGTTGTAACCATTGACCATCACAATTGCGGTGCCGGTCTGGTGCAGCATAGCATTCATCCGCGCACGGTTCTCCTGCGACACGTAAGTCTCATATCTCTGACTTTGATTACCGACATAGTCCGTACGGTAGGCGATGGTACGTCCGGACGTATTGTCCGTCTTATATTCCTTCCATCCCCCGCTTTCGGTTCTGGAGAAATCGACATCGACTATCATTCCGCTGGCATCCATGAATTGCAGGGGATTGTTGTCTGCAAAGACATACAGATTGGGTCCCGCGGCTTCGTCCAGGGGATCTTCACTCAGGTAGCGGCCCGTTTGGGAGTCGTAATACCGCATGAAATTGTAATGGAGCCCGGACTCCGCGTCGCCATACTGTCCGGAACCGCGAAGCGGATTGTCTATTTGCGCCGCCTGCGACACTTCGGCCGCGCCGAAAACATCATATTCCGCGGCCCAGACAATAGCACCATCCCCGCGCGCCAGTTTGATCGGCCGCCCCAAGGCGTCGTTCAGGTAGTAGTACACTTGACCGTCCTGCCGTAGATACAACGGATTGGCGCTCCAAGCCGCACTAGGATAATAGGCATAACTGCGCAGAACATTCCCCGTATCATCCAGTTCCGCAATCAATCCCTGGGCGGCGTACAGATACCAAGTCGTCTCCCCGTTCACCTCCTTGCGGATCCGGCGTCCAAAGGGATCATAGGCATAACGGGCCAGCACTTGATCCTGCCCGTCGCGGATCGCCGTCAGCCGGCCGGTCGCGTTGTATTCGTAACGACGGATTTGGGCCCCGCACACCGATTGCGTCATGTTTCCGGCCTGATCGTACTGGTACGACCCCCATGGCGAAGACCGCAGGCGGTTCATCTCGTCATATTCCCACGTCCCCGGTGTAGTTGAATCCTCGATCCGGTTCCCCGCCAAATCATATGCGATCACACGGGTCTCCCCTCCTGCGCATTCCACTCCATTCACCCGCCGTTGCGCATCATATTGGTACGTCCAATGGCGCCCATCCAGGCTTTTCGCCACCGGGCCGCCCTGTACGTCGCGTTCGATTGTTTCCGCCAGAATGGAATGGCCGCCGGGATCCGCGTACAGGTTCGTCACGATCCCCAACACGGAATGCGCATGACGGTCATTCCGTATTCCCCCGGGGTAGCGGATCTGGACCTGGAGCCCCCCGGGCGCCCGATCCAGACTCAAGAGCCCTTCCCCGGGCACGTTTATTTGACTGAGCTGTTCATCCGCGCCGTATTCGTAGCGGTTGGTCAGTCCGTCGGGACCGGCAAAAAAGACCAGGCGCCCGGCATCATCAAAGCCCTGCGAATAGGTCGCCGTGAAAGAACCAAAATCCACCTGGCAGGTGGCCACGAGATTGCTTTCGTCGTAGGACCATGCCATGGACGTCATCCCATCATCGCAAACAAGCAACCGTCCTTGCGAATCCTGCTCCAGCCGCACGGATTGTTCCGGCACTTCGTCAAATTCCGAACGATAAGAAGCCCGGTTGGTAATACATCCCATATGATCGTAGTCCCAGATCGTTAGGGAACCGTTGGGTCGCCAATGCCTGATCTTGCGCCCGCAGGCATCATAGGCATACCGGTTGGTGGTCCCATCCTCCCGAATCCGCGCGGTCATGCAATCCCGAGCATCGTATTCATATCGGACTCCGTGCCCCAGGGGATCCGTCCAGCGGATCAGATTGTCACGGCCATCGTACGCGAAGCGATTCGTGCCTCCGCCTTCATCCACCAGGGAAGTCAACCGGCCCCGCACGTCCCAGGAATACCGGAGGACATTCCCATCTGGTTTTTGCACGGCGATCAGTCGACCCGCCGAATCATATTTAAACGACCGGCCCGATTCGATCGCGCCGCGTAATTGGATATTGGTCAGCGTCCCCTTGGCATCCCATCCCATATGCTGTTCATAATCCGGATACACCATGGTCAGGGGCAACCCTGCGGCATCGTAGTGTATTTGGACGCTTTCTTCGGCCGATGCATGAAGGGATGCCAAGCGTCCATACTCGTCGTGCTCCGCCTCGCTTTTCATTCCCTGTTCGTTTTCGAGGCCAAGCAAATCGCCTTCTTCCGAAAACGTTTCCCAGAAAACCGAACCGTCTGAATGTCGGGTTTCCACCCGCCGCCCCCCCGGTCCATCGTAGTGCATCTCCTGCCAGCGTCCATGAGGGGCGTTGATGCGGCTCAACCGTCCGCGATCGTCGTACTCGTACGTGGTTTCCTCCCCTGTCAGATGCCGCAAGCGACTCATATGCCCCGCCGAATCATACTCATACTCTTCGGTTGAATTCCGCGGATCGGTCACGGCGGTACATCGGCCCCGCTGATCGTATTGCCAGTTCCATACGCCGCCATCGGCGTTGCTGACACTGGTCAAATGCCCATATCCGTCATAGGTGTAGTGGGTGACAAACCCTTCGGCGTCCGTACATGCCGTCATGTTGCCGACAGAATCGTATTCGAACTCCAGCGATACCGAAGCGGTATTGGAATCTCCAATGCTGGTATGCCGCACCAGCAATCCGCGATCGTCGAAGGCTTGCCATGTGGTTCGTTCCCACGGCGTCCCCGCATGCGCCACGATGCCCGTCGGATTGCCCCGCTCGTCCCGTTGGTACAGCGTAACATCGCCGTTGCGATCCACCTGCCGGGTCAGAGTGCCAAAAGGCCCGCCATACTCGTAGACATTTTGCGTCTGATCGGGATGCGTTTCTTGAATCAGGCGTCCTTGTTGGTCGTACTCCCTGGTGATCCGCTCCGACTCCGGCACGGAGACCTGATCGTGGATCGGCGTGCCGTCCACAATGGTTTTCACGGTGGCCAGCGAGGCGTCGTGCCAGCGTTCCACCACCGCGCCATCCGTGGCGCGCACACTCGAGTAGTACAGTCCCGTCCGCTCATCAAAAGCGAAGTCGAATGTCTTACCCTGTCCGTTCTCGTCCTGCACGCTGGCCAGGGCCCCGTCCGCTCGATACGAGATGTGATGCTCTTCGCCATCGGCGTCTTGCTTGTGCACCATCCGGCTCTGATTGTCGTAGCGATAAGACGTCGTTTCCCCCAACCAATTGACGACGTTGGTCAGCCGACTCTGAGCGTCGTAGAAATACTCCACCGTCCGTCCGCCCTCGGCTTGATCCCGTAGGCTGGCAACCAGCCCCTCCGACGTGCGGTCCACCCAGCACACCTGGTTGGTGGCGTGATTGTACACGCCCACGACGTAGTTGGAGGCAACATCATATCCATAGAGAATCTGCCGTCCCTGGCGGTCGCCCTGAGCCAGCCGCCGCCCGTCCACGTCGTACCGAGCCCAGTGGCCATCCGTTTGGCGCAATTCATACCCCGCCCCCGTATATTCCAACCAATTGCCTGCATCGTCATAGAACCGATCGCCCGCTGTTAAGGACCCTTTGGAACTGTAGCGGTCAAGACTTAATCCTGCGACCTGCACGCCTTCCACATCTTCGTCGCTGGAGACGAACTCCATGCGCTGATCCAGCCCGTCGAACGTCCATTCTCCATCGAAAAAAGAACGTCGGACCCGAAACAGATTTCCCAGCGTCTGGATATCGATATCCTCGGCCTCGTCGTAATAGGCGCCCCCCGCCAGCACGGCACTGCTTCCAACAGGTTCCAGCGGCGCGCACGGATCCTCCTCGGGATCCGGATTCGGCGCGCAACCCAAACTGCCACCCGGTAGAGAACTGCCTCCGGGACCGCCGGAACTGCCGCCACCTGCGCCGCCAAGTCCAACATTCACAATCCCGGTCGGCCCATAGCTCGGTTTCGTTGAGGAGCCACACGAGATGCATCGGCCGCACCAGTGGCTACAGCGCACGACGGATTCCCAATGGCCGTTGATACAGTAATAGCCGTACGAGTAGGAGGCGCACCGGCTATAGCACCCGCAGGCCGCGCCGCCGCCGGAGGCAGCGTCGTCGGCGCCAAAGACTTTCAAGCAGGTGACGCGGTAGGGAATGCGGACCACCTGGTGTGCTTCCAGCGTCTCCGGCGGCTCGACCATTAATTCATATTTATAATACTCGTCCGATTCGGGAATCTGGATCTGAATGGCCTCGGCCCGGATCAGCCCGTAGTTTTTCATCGTGAATTCGCCGTTGAACACGTCCCCCACCGCCATCTCGGGCAACTGCACCGAGACAGGCTCCAGCAGCACCACCGGCGCGGGCACCTGCGTCTCGAATGTCGCCGTCAGCACGATATTGTATTCGTCTTCTATCGTCGTCGGCACCACCGACCATTCCACCGTCACCAGCGGACTGTTCAGGAACACCTCCGTGTTCCCGATCACCCCCGGCTTGACCCACAGCCGCCCGCTGGTCGCCTCGTGCCGATTGGCCGTCACCCGGTACATGTACGAGCCCACCGGCAGGTCCTCGAAATACGCCTCGCCCAGGCTGTCGGTCGTCCGATTCGTCTCGACCGTAGACCCGCTTTCCTTCTGCAGCGTAACCCGCGCCCCGGCCAATCCCTGCACGATTCCGCTCTGGTTCGTCGTGCCCGTGTAGATATCCGTGACCTTGAACAGAGCGCCGCCGCGCCCGGAGCTGTCCACCCCCACGAACAGATTGATATCTTTCGTCGCGTGATTGGCCGCCGTCACCCGCAGGATGAATTGATGCTGGCCCAGGCTTGCGCTGTTCGTTGGAGCAAAGGTGATATCCACCAGCCATTCTTCCCCGATCGCCAGATTTCCCAGGTTGCTTGCCACGTTCAGTTGCACCCATTCCGGCGCCGCTGTCCCGTTTGTCGTCCACAGCGACACGCCCACGTCCGCCAACGCGCCGTACCCGTTGTTCTTCAGCTTCACCGTCTCCGTCACCCGGTTGCTGACCGCCACCCCCGTCTGCACGTAGTTCGGACTCCACGTCAGCGCCGGTTGCGCCTCGGTAAAGCGATAGTTCACCGTCACCCGCCCCCAGCCCGACGGCCCGCTGACGTCGTCGGCCACCACCAGGACCACGCTCCCCGTGGTCGCCGGGCTCTCCCCCCAGATCGTGAAGCGCAACGTCGCCCGGCTGCCACCCGCCAACGTCGCTGTGGTCGCGCCCGGCTCGATATGAACCCCTGCGGGCAAGATTCCGCCGGGCTGGTTGCTCGCTTCATACCGCAGATGCAGGTTGGTCAACGTCAGACCTTTGCTCGTGCTGACCGTGATCTTCACCGCCTGGGGATACTCCATCGGCAGCGTTCCGCTCACCGTTGCCGGCGACACCCCCACCCGGTTGATCGCAAACTCCCCCTGCACGGGCTTGTCCACCCGCAGCGGATGCACCGCCCACACCTTGTACACCCCACCCTCGTTCGCCAATGGCTCAAAGTTGTATTCCCAGTGCCCCCCCGCGTCGGCGTACACCGTGTAGGTCCGCTCAAATCCTTCCAGTGAGACCGTCAGCTTGACTGGCACGTCTGCCTGACCTGCCCCGGTCGTCCGGTTCACGGCGTGGCCCTGGATCAGAATGTTCGTGTCCCCCATTGAAAAGGCCGGATGGATATTCGTCACCGCCGCCGAGTAGACCGTCTCCTGCAGGGACACCGCCCGCGTGCTCTGGACGCCGGCAATCTGCACGTGATCCTCCTGCCCCAGGTGATAGTGCAGCCGGTCGATCTCCAGCCGCAGCACCGCCGCGTTCGGCGCGTTCGTCGGTATCGTCAGCAGAATATCGCTCGAGCTGAAGCTCGTCCCCGCCGGGATCCGCGCCACCGTCTGCCCGTTCGCCAGCGTCATCACTCCCGCCCCCAACAACTGTTTCGCCGCCCCCGCGCTTAACACCATCCCCTCCGGCGTTTCCAGTTTCACCCGGACTTCCGGCGACGCGCCCCCTTTCTGCGCCAGCACCACCTCGATCTCCTCTGCCGACGTATTGTGCAGCACGAACCGCACTTTCCCTTCCGTCCCCCGCGTCAGCTCGTCGTTATGCACTTCCGCCGTCAGCACCTCGTCGCTTACATTCACCGTCGCGGCCGACCGCAGCCGCACCCATTCTCCTTCATGGGGAAGCAGCTCAACCATGTTGCTCAACGTTGCCACCGGCGGCAGGTTGGTATAGCCCCCCACCACCACCGCCACGCATCCCGTTTCGCCCGCCCCCAGACTGAACAGTTCGGAAACATGGTCGATCCCCGCCGTTCGAACCTTCAGCCGCGCGTTCGTCACCGCCGCCGCCGCATTGGTGACCGTGTAGAGCAACCGATTCATCACCCCGCGCTTCAGCAGCGCGTTGGCCGGCAGGCTCACGCTCAAGTCCGGCAGCCGCAACGTCCGCCGCACGCTCTCCAGGGTCTCCCCGCCCACTTCGTCCACCGCCACCAGCCCGTACAACCTCCCGCCGCTCGAATACGCCGTGTCCACGTAGGAGGTCGCCGTGTTGGCCAGGCCGTCCGCCAGCAGTTGTTCCCCCTCATAGATCCGGAACCCATCAATCGCCGTCGCGTTCGCGTGGCTCCATGCCACCGTCGGACGCTGCCCCGCCACATGCTCCACGCCCAGGCCATTCACCGGCAGCAACGCCAGATTGGTGTAGGCATTCAGCGATGGCGCGGATCGGTTCCCCGCCGAATCCACTGCCGCCACAGCGTAATACGCCGCCCCCTTCACCGGCTTCGCGTCCACCGCGTTTGTCGAACTCACGTTCGTCGCAAACGCCGGCCGGCTCCCGATCTCCACAATCGTCTGCGTGTCGCGGTAAGCCTGGTACTTCACCGTCTCCTCCGGCACCGCCGTCCAGGACAACAGCACCCCGTTGCCCAACAGCTTCAACACCAGCCCCTCCGGCGCCGCCGGCGGCGTCGCGTCCGATACCACTCGCACCACCTGCCCCCACGCGCTGGTCACCGCCTGCCCGTTCGCCTCCCGCACGCTCGCCACCGCATACCAATTTGTCGCATCCCCCGCTGCATCCGTGTATGTCAGCAGCCCCCCGCTCCGGGCCAGATCCATCAGCGCGTTGCTCGCCGACCCCTTGTAGAGTACGTAATCCGCCGCCGCCGTCACCGCGCTCCACGACAACTCCACCGCCCCACCCGGTTGCGCCCGACCCGTCAAATTTTGCGGCGCCTCATACGGCGGAAGCGTCCCCTGATAAGCCTGGAACCGACTCTCCACTTGAATCGTGGCTCCCGTGTTCCCCAGGTCGTCCACCCCCCGGTACTGGAACCGCAGATGCTCCGCCGGATTGCCGCCATTGGACGGCAAGGCGAAGGAGCCCCCCCACGACCGGTACGTCAGCGGCGACAGCGCCACCGCCGTCTCCTGCGTCCGCGTCGTTTCCAGCGACCACGACAGTTCCGGGGTTCCGACCGGCACCTCGTTGGTGGCAAACACCGCCACCACCGTCACCGTCGTCGGGCTGCCCGCCGGATTCGCGATCGGGGCCACCGGCGTCACATGCAATTCACTCACGACGGGCCCGCACGTGTCCAGCGTGACGACGTCCCCCGTCTCGATTGCGGTCCCCCGGTTTCCCGCCAGATCCCGCCCGGAAAACACCGCGTACGCCGGCCCGCAGGGCCGGCTCCCGTCCACGTTGAAATACCCCGTGTATTCATTCGTCCCCCCGCTTTGCAGCATCACCGCAATCGGCACGCCCCCCACCGGATTCAGGCTGAAGAACGGCGCCGTCACCAGCGGCTCGCTGAGCGCCAAGCTCACCTGCACCCGCCCATACCCGTACCGATTCTCCGTCGGCACGCTCGGGCCATCGCTCTGATAGGTCACCGCCATCACCCGCGGCGCCGTCCGATCCGACCGCGAAGACGCTCCCTCTGAGAGCCATCCCTCCGTGTCCGCCCGGTTCACTGCCGCCACCCGGTAATAATACAGCCCGTCCGACGGCGGCAGATCCGTGTAATAGCTCACCGCCACCAGTGCAGAGTTCACCCGCGTTGCCGCCCCCGTCGCCGTGAACGGACTCGCCGCGCGATACACCTGGTAGCCTTTCACGTTCACCCCCTGCGGGTCGCTCCAGCTCAACCGGATCGCCCCCCCCTCCCGCGGCGTCGCCGTCAACCCCGCCGGCGTCGCGGGTATGCTCGTGTCCAGAATCACCGTCCCCGCCTGCGACCACGTCCCCGTTCCCGCCCGATTCACCCCCGCCGCCCGGATCGCGTTCGTCCCCTCCAACAGGTCCACCCCCCCGCTGAATCCCCCGGCCCCCGACACGCTGACCGTCTCGCCCGCAACCTCGGTCCCGTTCCGCGACAGCACCACCTGCGTCACGTACACCGCCCCCGTCCCCGTCACCGGCTGCCGCGGCCGGTTCACCGTGGATGTCCCCACCGGCTGCGTCAGTATCAGTGCTTCCGGCTTCGCCAGCGCCACCGGGATGTTCGTCGCCCACACCCGAGTGTTGCCCAGCGTGTCGTAACCCGTCAGTTCCACCGCGTGCAACCCGTCGTTCGTCGTCGCCGTCACGTTCCAGAATGCCGCAAAGTTGGTTGAACTGCCGGTGGCTGTCCCCACCAGCGCCCCGTTCACCCGGAACTCCACCCGGCTCATCCCCGCCGGGTCTCGCGCATTCACCGTGAACGAACCCGGCTTCGTCGCCGCTGAATTCAACGCGGCCCCGTTGAAACGCAGGTTCCACATCAGCGGCCCCATCACGTCGTCTTCCGTCATCGCCGCCACCGGTGCCACCTCCGGGTTCTGCCCTCCGCTCGGGTTCACCGTCGTCACCGCGAACCAGTTCGTCACGCCGTTCTGGAATCCCGCCAGACTCGCATTTGTCTTCGTCACCGTCAGCCGCGCCGTCAGCCCGCTGACGCTGGAATACTCGTTGGTGTACGCATAGATGGCGTAATGCTTCACGTACGTCGACGGCTGCACCCCGTTCCAACTCATCTCCACATACCCGTCGTACGGGGTCACCGTCAGCCCCGTCGGATTCGGTAGCACCGTGTAGCCCGTCACCACCAGCCCCGCCCCCTCGTTGCCGGTCACGTCATAGGCACTTACCCGGAACACATACGACGAGGACGGCACCAACCCGTCCTGCTCGTGCAGTCGGTTCGTCAGCCCGTACTCGAGGCCCGTCGCCGCATTGGTCACATACAGCCGGTACCCCGCCAGGTCCGCGTCCGGATCCGCCGACGCCGACCACGTCAGCGTCAGGTTCGTCGCCCCGCACGCAAACACCGCCCCCGTCGGGTTCGGCGGCGCGATGACATCCACCGGCGCCAGCGCCACACTGGTCACGTTCGAATCCGCCAGCCCGGTCGTGTCCCGCGCCATCACCGCGTAGTGCTTCGTCACGTTCCGCACCAGCCCCGTCACCACAAAGCTCTTCTGACCCGCCCCGCGCGTCCCGATCTGCTCCGCCGCCGAAACATGGGTGAAGCTGTCGGCCGACTGGAAAACGTGGTAAGTCGCGATATCGCCCCCCGCCGCCAGCTCGTTATAGCCCGCCCACCCCAGCGTGAGCCGCGTCCCCACCCCGTATACCGCCCCCGTCACCGTCACCGCTTCCGGCGCCACGTCGTTGTAGAGGATCGCCACGTCTGTCGCTTCGCTCATGTTCCCCGCCGCGTCCCGCGCCGTGAACGCGAAGTAGTTCCACCCATTCGTCAGCGCCTGCGCATACGACCAGTTCGTCGAGGACCCCGACGCCACCACCTGCGTCCCGTTGCACAGGATCGCCGTATCCGCCTCCCGTGTCCCCGTGATCGTCTGCTGGTTGATCGTCGTCGGACTCGTCACCCCGCTCACCCCCGGCGCCCCCGGTGGCGTCGTGTCCACTATGAAGCTCGAACTGAACACAGCCCCCGTGTTCGCCATGTTGTCGTACAGACGCGCCGAGACGGCATAGCTGCCATCCAGCATCGTCCCCTCAGGGGTGAAGGTGAGCGTATTGGTGGTCACCGCCCACGAACCCGGCAGTGTCAGGCCGGATATCTTCACCGCGTATGTCGAGCGCTGGGTATCCAGCCCGCTCGCCGCCTCCACATAGGTCAATCGTACAAAGGCGGGCGTGGAGGTGGCCCAGGATCCGTTGGCCGGACTCACCGCCGTCACTGCCGGCGCCACCGTATCCGCCAGAAAAGCGTAACCATTCGTCGCAGACCGGTTCCCCGCCGCGTCTGTCGCATAGATATCCAATACGGTCGCTCCCTGTGAAAAACTTTGCGTGCAGACCCACGCGCCCACTCCCCACGGAACCCGCATGGCGCCATTCACCCACACCGCCGAGCCATCCTCCCGCGTGCCGCTCAGCACCGCCGCCGTCGCCCGTAGGCAATTCGTCGCCGGTATGCCCGGCCGGTTGGTCACCACCGGCGCCCCAGGTGGCGTGGTGTCAATCACAAAGCTATGAGTGGTCGCCAATTCGGGATATTCGCCCAATACGCTTATGATATTGGTTCCAATGGTTAACTCGTATTCCCCCTCTTCCGAAACAGGAGCGGAAAACAAAAGAAGATAGTCATACGTCGTCATGGCGGAAAGCGAGGCCAGCGAGACCAACGCCCCCTGCGGATCTCGCAGCGCCACGTCCGCCAATGTGAACGTATCGGGCGCCAAGGGAGATCCCACGCGAATGGCCATCTCGCTCACCGCCGTGTTGGTGAGTCCGTCAGGGCTGAAGCGTACAAACCGCACGGGCGCGAGCTGATCGACCAAATATACCGTCCCCGCCGCCCCGTCATACGAGGAAGTAGATTCTCCTTTCCCGCCCGCCGCGCTCACCCGGTTTGACAGGTCAAATCCGTCCAACTCGTCGTAGTAAATCGCAATCCGCCCGCCGCCTCCGCTCCCTCCGAAATAAGAACTTACATCAGCTGTGTTTCGACCGCCGACTGCTTCCACGATCCCGCCCCCACTCAGGCGCCCGACTTCCAGATAAATCCCCCCGCCACTGCCGCGACCATAGTCGCCATCCTGTCCGTTTGCCCGGATGGCGCCTTCCAATTCCAACGACC
>JAAYCJ010000181.1 GCA_012729815.1 Phycisphaerae bacterium
CAGGTTCTCCCGCGTGCGGTCCACCCCTTCCTCCTCGGCGATTTCGCGCACCGCATCGCCGAGCGAGAACACCGGCGTGTCACACCGCCGGGCCAAATGCTCGGCCAGCACGTCCTTGCCCGAGCCGTTGGACCCGGTCACGGCGATGACTCTCATGCCCGCCATGGTTCAGCGGAACCTCGACACGGCGTTGGTGACCGCGGTCCGCAGGTCGTTGTACGCGTGTTCGAAGCCGGAGCGCATGTCCTTCCACGCATCGCCGCCGGACCGCTTGAGCTGGTCGAGCCTGGCCCGCGCCTCGCCGCGTTTGGTCTTGAGGTCCTCGACTTTGTGCCGGTACTCGATCTTCCGATCGGCTTCGGCCTCCTGGGCCTTGCCCTCCAGTTCGCGGATCCGGCCGTCGAGTGTCTTGAGCTCAGCCTCCATCTTCTCCTGGTACGCATCTTTCGATTCCATCGTCATAGCTCCTTCCGTTCGGAAACTCTCTGACGCAATCATCGCGGTGCTTCGGCAACGGTCTGTTGTTCATCGAGCGAACGGGATCATGACCTGCTCCGGCACGGTTGCCCAGTGCGGAGTCCTCTTCATGCCCCGAACTTCTTCAATCGTTCCGCCTCGGCGAGCATCAGCGGCATCAGGTGCGTTGCCGGCAGGGTCGCGCCCAGCCCGCCGGCCATGCACGCCCGCTCGCCGAACTGCTCCACCGGGTCCGCCCGCACGTGGCGCGACCAGAGCAGCACCGGCACCGGCTGCCAGCCGTGCGACTTGAGCATCGACGGCGTCGAATGGTCGCCGGTGACCGCCAGCACGTCCGGGTCCAGGCGTCGGACCCGCGGCGTCAGCGTGTCCGCCGCTTCGATCAGGCGGACCTTCCTGTCGAAATCCCCATCCTCGCCCGCGCTGTCGATCTTCTTGATGTGCAGGTAGAAGAAGTCGAACGCGTCCCAGTGGCGCTCCAGCGTCGCCACCTCATCCTCCGGCTCTTCACCGGTCTCCAGCGCCGTCATTCCGATCAGCCGGGCCAGCCCGCGGTACATCGGATAGGCGGCGATCGCCGCCGCCCGCACGCCGAATACCTGCTCCATTCGCGGCCAGTCCGGACGCTCCGCGAAACCGCGCAGCAGCACCATGTTGGCTGGGTGTTGATCGGCCAGCCGCTTTTTCGCCTCGGCGAGAAACTGGCCCACCAGCGCAGCTGTCTTCTCCGCGCGCGGCGACCGCGGTTGCGGCTCCAGCGGCGATGCGCCCGTCGCCTGCGGATCGGTGTCCGTCACGTCTCCAGAAAGCCCCGGTCCGCGCAGCACCAGCAGCAGCCGGTACTCCTTGACCGTCTGGACGAACACGTCCACGTTGGGCAGTCGGATGTCGCGCAGCACCTGGCACAACCGGCGGTTCGTTTCGCTGTCGATCCGCCCGGCCCGCCGATCGACCACGCATCCCTCGTCATCGACGGTGCAGAAATTGCCCCGCGCCGCCACGTCGTCCGGCTGCAGGTCAAAGCCGATTCCCATCGCCGCCAGCACGCCGCGTCCCACCTGGTACTCGATCGGATCGTACCCGAAGAGCCCCAGGTGCGACGGCCCGCTGCCCGGCGTGATGCCCGGTCCCACCGGCACGTGCAGGCCGCAGATCCCCTCCGCCGCCAGTTCATCCAGGTGCGGCGTGTTCGCCGCCTCCAGTTCCGTCGGCCCGCGGACCTCCCGCGGCAGACCGCCCAATCCGTCCAGCACCATCAGCACGATCTTGGTCTGGGCCGGCTCGATCAGACTGCGGACAAACTCCAGATCCATGGGTCGACTCCCCTTCCTCCCAGGCGGATGCTCATCATGCCCCGTCCTTTTCGGCGATCCGGCGGTAGAGCCGTTCGGTGTCGTCCTTGTCGCAGAGCTCGGTGCCGGCGGTCATCACCGCGGCGCTGCCCGCCGCCACGCCGAACCGGACCGCCTCGAGCATTTCCATACCGCGGGCCAAGGCCAGAACAACGCCCGCGACCGTGCTGTCGCCCGCGCCCACCTTGCTCTGGATCCTGACCGTCGGAGCCCGGATTCGCCGCCGCTGATCGCGGCCGACGTACAGCACGCCCGCCGCTCCCAGCGAGACCACCACGTGCTCGGCTTTGCCGGAGTCCACCAGGTCGTGCGCCGCCTCCTCCTGCTGCGACTCGTCGCGAAGCTCGTCGCCCGTCAGGTCTCGCAGCTCGTTGAGGTTTGGCTTGACCAGGAACACCCCTTCCTCCACCGCATGGCGCAGCGCGATGCCCGAGCTGTCCACGATGATCCGGATCCGATGCTCTTTGGCCAGGCGCACGGTCAGGCGGTAGAAGTCATCCGGCGCTCCCGGCGGCAGACTGCCGCTGGCGACCAGATACTCCGGTTGCGGATCCAGGTAGCTCAGCTCGTACAGGCAGCGCCGCCACTCCTGCTCCGAAAGCGGCGGACCGGGCAGGACGAACCGGTACTGCTGACCGCTCGACTCCTCGTAGACGGTGAAGTTCTCCCTCGTCCGTCCGCTGGTCGGAACCGCCACGTGGCGCAACTGCTGCCGCTCGAGCAGCTCTCGCAGCATCTGGCCGGTTGTCCCGCCCGCCGGGAACACCGCCAGCGATTCGCCGTCAAGTTTGCGGATCGCCCGCGAGACGTTGATGCCGCCGCCTCCCGGGTCGTACCGCGGACGCTCGCACCGCAGCTTCCGCTCGGCGACCAGTTGCCCGGTGCTCGTGCTGATGTCGATCGTCGGATTCATTGTCAACGTGGCAATCTGCATAGGCTTTCGTAGGCTTCTAACTCCTGGCTTCTTCTCCCCTCACGCCACCGTCACCTCGCGGCACAGATACACGTCCTGGACCGCGTTGAGCAGCTTGACGCCCTCGGCCATCGGCCGCTGAAACGCTTTGCGGCCGGTGATCAACCCGGTTCCTCCGGCACGCTTGTTGATCACGGCGGTCCGCACCGCCCGCTGCAGGTCATCCTTGCCCTTCGACGCGCCGCCCGAATTGATCAATCCCACGCGGCCCATGTAGCAGTTGACCACCTGCCAGCGCGCCCACTCGATCGGATGGTCGGGGGCCAGCTCGCTGTAGACCCGCGGATCGGTCTTGCCGAAATCTACGGCTGGAAATCCGCCGTTGTTCTCCGGCAGTTTCTGTTTGATCAGGTCCGCCTCGATGGTCACGCCCAGGTGGTTGGCCTGGCCCGTCAAATCCGCAGCCGCTTCGTAGTTCGTCTCGCCCTTGCGAAACTCCGCGTTCCGCAGATAGCACCAGAGCACGGTGAACATGCCCAGTTCGTGGGCCCTTTCGAAGACCTGGGCGATCTCCACGATCTGCCGGTCCGACTCCCGCGAACCGAAGTAGATCGTGGCCCCCACGCCGACCGCGCCCATCTCAAACGCCCGCTCCACCGATGCGAAGAGAATCTGGTCGTAGTCATTCGGATACGAAAGCAACTGGTTGTGATTCAACTTCACGATGAACGGAATCCGGTGGGCATACCGCCGTGCCACCGCTCCCAGCACGCCGACCGTCGAGGCCACGCCGTTGCAGCCGCCTTCGACCGCCAACTCGACGATGTGCTCCGGATCGAAATAGTCCACATTCGGGGCGAACGCTGAGGCCCCCGAATGCTCAATCCCCTGATCGACCGGAAGGATCGAAAGGTACCCCGTGTTCGCCAGCCGACCCGTCCCGTGCAGCCAGCGCAGATTCCGCAATACGCTCACCGGCCGGTCGGTCGCTGTCCACACCCGCTCGATGAAATCCGCGCCCGGCAGATGCAGCCTTTCCCTGCCAATCCCGCGGCACCGATACTCCAGCAGCGCCTCGTCCTCATCGAGCCACCGGCGAATCTCCGCGATCTCGGCCATGACCGGACCTCCCCTGACGCACGTGCGCCGGACTATTCCTTATCCTTCAAAACGAACGTGACCTTCATGTCCACCTGGTAGCCGACAATCCTGCCGTTCTCGATCACCACCTTCTGCTCCTTGATCCACGCCCCCTCGACGTTCTGCACGGTCTTGGTCGCCCGCGCGACGCCCTGTTCGATCGCATCCTCAAAGCTCTTGTCCGACCGGCACGTGATTTCGATGATCTTGGCTACGGACATGACAGACCTCCCTTTCCAGAAACCGACCCGTTGTGCATGAAGCCCAAGGCGTTCCCCCGGCTGCGACGCCGAATTCGGCGCCATGACCTGATCGTAGCGGCCTCGGCGCGGGCCCACAATCAGGGGAATCCCTGATTCTGCGATGGGGCGGCTTCCCGCCTCCTCCATCCGATCGGGGATTCCCCCGACGTCGTCCTTCGGGTCCGCCATCAGGCGGGAATCATCGTCAGCCCTGATTGAAAACCCGCTTGGCGGCCCCACAATGGTATTTGGCGCGACTTGCGCCGATTCTGCGTGGATCGTGTAAAGGGAGGCCAACTCATGGTGCGACAAACGTATTCTCCGCTCGTCCCCGCCGCTGGACTCCGGCGAGCCATCGATCGCATGTTCGAGGATTTTCCCTGGGCGCTGGAACGCCGCTGGCCGGGCGCTGCGCGGGCGTTTCCCGCGATGAACGTCTGGGAGGAAGACGACGCCTACGTGGCCGAGTCCGAACTTCCCGGCGTCAAGCAGGACGACCTCGAGATCACCGCCGCCGGCCAGGAACTCACGGTCAAGGGCCGCCGTCCGCCGGTCGAGGGTGAAGATCTGACTTATCACCGCCGCGAGAGGATCGCCGGCGACTTCGTCCGGACCATGACCATGCCAGGGCAGGTCAAGGCCGATCAGATCGAGGCCAACTTCAGGAACGGTGTCCTGACCATCCGGCTGCCCAAGGCTGAAGAGGCCAAGGCCCGGCGGATCGAGGTCAAAACCCAGTAGGCCGGCCCGTTTCACTCAGGAAGTGATGAAAGGAGATCGACATGGCCCAGGAAGTTGAAGTCAAACGCAGCGAAGAACAGGCCGTCACCGAACCGGAGCAGACCCGGACCGGCCGGACCTATATACCCGACGTGGACATCATCGAAAAAGAAGATGAGCTGATGGTCCTGGCCGACGTGCCCGGCGCCGCCTCCGAGAACACCGACGTGGTTTGTGAGCGGGACATCCTCACCATCCACTGCCGCGTCGATCCGAGGCAGGACCCGCAAGAAACCAACTTCCTGCTCCGCGAGTATGGCGTCGGCGACTACTTTCGTTCGTTCCGGCTCAGCGACGAGGTGGACTCCGAAAGGGTCCATGCGGAACTGCGGCAAGGCGTCCTGACTGTGCACGTCCCCAAGTCGGCCGCGAGTCGACGGCGCAAAGTCGAAATCAAGTCCGAATGACCGGACATCGAGAAAGGAGAAGAACCATGCGACTGACCAAGTGGCGCAGACCCGATGAGTCCGGCCAGATGGAACGCCGGGAGGAAGGCCCGATCGCCCGCTTCCGCGACGAAATGGACCGCGTCTTTGGACGCTGGCTCCGCGAGATGCGCGAAGAGGGTTTCTCTTCGTTCGGTGAAGCGTTCGAACGCGGTCCCAGCGTCGACGTCGCCGAATCCGAAGACGATGTGACCGTCAAAGCCGACCTGCCCGGCGTCGAAGCCTCCGACCTCGACCTGAGCGTCTCGGGCAATACGCTGACCATCCGCGGCGAAAAGAAACAGGAGCAGGAAGAAAAGAAACGCGACTACCAGTTCGTCGAACGACGCTACGGCAGCTTCTGCCGCAACGTCACCCTGCCCAGCCCGGTCGATCCGGACAAAGTGGACGCCACCTTCAAGAACGGCGTCCTGACCGTGACCATGGCCAAACGCCCGGAAGCCCAGACCAAGAAGATCAGCGTCAAAGGAGAATAGAGCGACGAAAGACCCGCTGAGCGCGGCGGAGTCTGCGTGTGCGCCCTGTGGTCTCCACGCCCTGCCGGCGTTCCGCGGCGGCCGTCGCGGATCGGGTCTTCGCTCTACCTGCTGTCGCGCATCAGCGTCGCAAGAAACCCTTCCGCGTCGGCCCGCGATAGTCCGTCCCAGCCGACCTGGAAAATGAAGCCCTTGCCACCGATCTCCCGCACGATCCGCCGGGCGCCCTCGGCGTCCACGTACATCTGACACAGTTTGCCCGCGTCGCGGATGCGCCGAAGCACCGCCGGCCAGCGGTCCGCCGGCGGATTGCCGTCGCCGGGAATCCACTGGACGCCCCAGAGGTTCTCCATCTCCAGCAGCATGTCCAGGTGCGGAAGCTGCCCCTTGCCATCGAGGTGATAGAACCCGTGGTCCAGAAACTCGCAGCACGCCCGCAGGTCCGGCATCACGAACCGCTCGAACATCGCCGGCGAAATCATGTACGCGAAGTCCGACTGCAGCATGTAGCACTTGCCCGGCGACCAGATCGGCGCCCACGGCGTGCTGCCGCGGCCGGTCCGGCGGACAATGTCGTACAGCTCGTCGTAGTAGCGCATCCACAGCCCGGTGATCTTGCCCACCACCCGGTCGATCTGCTCCGGTGCGTCGTGCAGATCGGTCAACAGTTGCTCGGTCGACAGCAGCGACGCCGCGACGTCCAGGTTGCCGCCGAGGTCCGTAATCGAGACGCACACCCGGTCCTGCCAGGCTTCCGCCGCGCAGCGCGTGATGTCTCTGACCCGTTGCCACCAGACGTTCTGCGGGTCGTACCGCGGGTCCAGCCTGTGGGCCGAGGCCCCTTCCGGCGGGTCGAACCATACCGTGTCCGGGGCCGCGCCCACCTTCGACCCCAAAAACCCAGCCATGATCCCCGGTCCGAAGTTCACAAACCACTTGGGAAACGCGTCGCCGTAAAACCGCTGGGCCTCCAGGTGCTTGCCGTACCGGTCCACCACCTCCTCCGCCGGCATCGACATCGGCAGACTCGGCACAAACGGCGGTACCTCCGGCAACTCGCCGTCCGGCTCGAAGCCCGTCATCACCACCAGCGGCCGGTCCAACTCGCCCGCCCAGAACGCCGTCCAGTCCCGCTCGATCCGCGCCCAATCCTCATCCGTAAACCGCACGTTGATACCCATATGGTCCCTTTCCTTCTTCGCCGAATTCTCCAACCCCTCCACCCGCCTGTCAATCTCCGCCTCCCCATTTTGCACTTTGATATTTTCAATTTTCAATTTTCATTCCCTCTACTCCCAAAGGTACGATGATCCAAAACCCTGTTACCATAGCAGAGGAACCTGCCATGTCCGCACACCGTCTTTCCAAACCCTATCGCCTGATGTGGAACGAAGACGGCGGCACGTTGAGCTTCTACAATTCGCCCATGACGCCCGACCAGGTCGCCCAGGCCCACTTCGGCTTCCTCGAGGGCACGCCCGTCGACGCCTACATGGCCGCCCTGGGCAATTGCTGCGGTTACACCACCATGTATCCCACCGCCGTCCACGGCATGGAGTTCATCGTCGATCGGCTCCAAAAGGCCAAGGGCGTGGCCAGCGACAAGGGCGTGAGCCTCTGGCGCTACGCTGAGAACGTCCGCCTTCTCCATCAGGCCGGTCATGACGTGCTCGATCTGCTCCGACGCGAGGCCCGCCGTCTCAACATCGCCTTCTGGTTCCAGCTCCGCATGAACGACTGGCACCACGGCGGACCCGAAGGCAAACTCAACCTCCTGGCCAGCGACTTCTACGCCGACCATCCCGAATTCCTCATCGGCAAAGAGGGTGCAGCGGGCTGGCCCGACGGTTGGGCCAACAGCATGGCCCTCTTCCAGGACTACGCCCACCCCGAAGTCCGGCAACTCCGCCTCGACCTGGTCGCCGAAGCGTGCAGCCGCTACGACGTCGACGGCTTCGAGTACGACTTCATGCGATGTCCCGGCTACTTCAAGTTCGGCCGCGAACAGGCCAATCTGCCCGTGATGACCGATTTTGTCCGCAAAACCCGCGCGATCCTCGATCGGATCGGAGCGAAGAGGAACCGCCCGCTTGGCCTGTCGGTCCGCGTGCCCAACACCGTCGAAGGGGCCAGACGCCTCGGCCTCGACGTGCCCGCGTGGATCGACGAACACCTCGTCGATATCGTCGTTCCCTCCACCTTCTTCAACGCCGACCTCGAAGAGGACGTATCCGAATGGGTCGAGCTGGCCCGCGGCCGCGGCGTGCGGATCAACCCCGCCATCGAGGAAGGCTATCAGGCCGGCCACACCGGCGGCCTCGTCCGCTGCTTCTACAATCCGCCCGTCATGCTCCCGCTCTCGATCGAGATGGCCCACGCCATCGCCGCGCGGCACTGGGCCAATGGGGCCGACGGACTATATCTCTTTAACTGGTTCGGCACTGCCGCGACCTACAATCTCGACAACCGTTCCGCGCTCGATAACATCGGCGACCCGCTGCGTCTCCGCCACACGGACAAGCGCTACGTGGTCATGCGCTACGACGGCTCATGCCCCAACTGCCTGCCGCAACAGCGCCAACTTTCAGCCGCCCTCACGTCCGACCCCACCACGATCACCATCGACGTCGCCGACGACCTGCCCGACGCCGCCGACCGCCTCCGCGCCGCTCGCCTCAGTATCCACCTGACCAACCTCACTGTCGCCGATGCCCTCGAAGTCGTCCTCAACGGTCAGGCCCTCGCCTGTGACAACCCCGTCGCCTCCGGCGCCTACAGCCCTACCGACCGCTTCTGGCAACACTACGACCTGATGCCGACGCTGCCGCGCAAAGGCCGCAACGAGATCACGCTTCGCCTCGCCCGGCGCAACCCGGACCTGGCCGATCTGCCCGTCGAACTCCAAGACGTCGAACTCGAACTCCTCTACAACTATCCCAACGGCCGGTGGCTTGGACTGCCCAGCCATTAGCAACTGACCCGCTCTTAAAGAGCCGCGACTGTGAGGGAGTGGGGGCGTCCACGCGTCGCCACGACTTCATTGTGAAGAGGCTCGGAACACGCGGAGCACGCGAAAAGAAGGGATTGACAGGGGACAAAACAAACCGGGCTCCGCCGCAGATGGTGGAGCCCGGTTGGCACCTTAACGTTCGCTGTTCTGGCTTCTCACTTCTTCCCGCCGTCAAACCACCGGACTTCAATATCCCCCTTCTTCACCCTCTCCGTCGTGTCAAACCGGACCTCCGCAATGCGCCCGGCTTCGACGTGCATGAAGTTGTCCTCGAACACGCACTGTCCGTTCGGCGGAACCACGCCGGCGTACAGGGCCAGCGAATCCGTCTCCATCCGCACCGTATAGCGCCACGTCCCGCCGACCTTCTTTTCCGCCGTTTCGTAACGCAGCGCCGCCTTCGGCAGCTCCAGTTCCACCGGGTCCGCCACCCAGTACGCCGGATACGCCTTGCCGCCCGAGGCCGCTTCCGCCGTCAGGTAACACCGCGATGCAACAAACTGCGCCGCGTCCATCTTCACTGACCGCAGCAGGTCGGCCGACACCTTCTTGGCCGCATCGGCCCCGACCGTAAAATCGACCTTGCCCGACGCCAGCGTCCGGCCGCGGAAATCCGCGACGCGGATGCGAACCGACGCCTTCCACGCCTCCGGCATCTGGTTTACCGCGTGGAGCTCGAAGGTTCCATCCGCGCTCCGCACGATCGAAAGCATCCGCGGCGCGCAGGCCCGGCGGACCGAAAAGTACGCCGGCTTGCCCCGCAGATCGTAGTCCACCAGCGACCAACTGAATCCCGGCCAGCAGTCGTTGAGCTGCCAGATCACCGCGCCGCTGCAATCCCACAGGTTCCGCCGGTAGTGCTCGATGGCGTAGCTGAGCCCTTTGGCCTGGACGAACTGGGTGTAGCGTTCGAGCTGCTCGTAACTCTTCGCCGGACCGGTCACGCCCGCCAGCATCACCTGCACCCGCTCCAGCGACGATCGGGTCTTGTCCCGGAACAGGATCGCCTTCGACCGCAGCGTGAAGCCCTTGGCGTCAAGCCAGGGTTCAAGCGTCCTGCGATACGGCAACCCCTGCAATCCGAATTCCGAAACGAACCGCGGCACCAGGTCCGAGTAGTGCCGATAGTTGGCCATCTCGTTGCGATCCACGCCCTTCGGCCACGCCGTGTCCTCGCCGAACTGCCGCGGCATGCGAATGCCCGCCCACACCTTCCACGCGTGGTGGTCGCCCTGCCGATAGTCGTTGTGATCGTCGCCGCCGATCGGGCTCGAGGCCCAGTACGGCGTGGTTCCATCTTCGCTCGCCACGATCTCCGGCAGCACCTTCTCATAGAGCGGCAGGCACGGCAGCTTCCGACTCTTCTTGTTCCAGTGGCACTGATCGTCGATCCACTGGTTCTCGTTGTTCCCGCACCACAGGGCCAGGCACGGATGGTTCCGCAGCCGCTTGACCTGCTCGACCGCCTCCGCCCGCACGTTCGCCACGAACGCTGCGTCGTTCCCCGGGTATGCGGCGCAAGAGAACATGAAATCCTGCCAGACCAGCAACCCCAACTCGTCGCACGTCCGGTAGAACACCTCCGGCTCGTAGATGCCGCCGCCCCAGATCCGCACGCAGTTGAAATTCGCCTCCTGCGCCAACTGCAGCAACCGGCGGTACCGCTCGTCCGAAGCACCGCTGATGAAGCTCTCCGCCGGGATCCAGTTCCCGCCCGCCGCAAACACCTTCCGGCCGTTGACCTCCAGCGTGAACGACCGGCAGTCCTTGCCCTGCGGCTTCTGCAGGATGCGTATCGTCCGAATGCCCACCCGCTCGCGGAGCCGGTCCACCGCCTTGCCCCCCTCGTCCTTCACGACCACCGAAAGGTCGTAGAGGTTCTGCTTGCCCATGCCCGCCGGCTGCCACAGCGCCGGGTCTGGTATCTCGATCCGCGCGTCGGTCTCTTGCTTCGCCAATTTCACCGACTGCTCGATCTTCTGCTTGCCGTGCCGTAGCGTGACCTCGGCCGTCCACCCCTTCTTGGGCGGCTGCGAAAGCTCCAGCCCAAGCCGGCATGTCGCCTTGTCCTTGCCCAGCTTCACCGTTCGGAAATGCCACCCTTCGATCCGCGCCGCGTCGGCGGAACGCAAATACGCCGGCTTCCACATCCCAGCCAGCACGATCCGCGGGCCCCAATCCCACGAAAACTCCATCTGCGCCTTGCGAACCCACGCCCGGCCCTTGTGGAATGGCGCCCACTGCCCGTCCACCTCCGGCTTCGACTCGAGGTACGGACCCAGCGGCGGAAAGACCACCAGCAACTCGTTCTTCCCCTTCTCCGACAGCGCGTCCGTCGCGTCGAACCGCCACGTGCGGAACATGTTGTCCGCCACGCCGAGGCACCGGCCGTTCAGCACCACCGCCGCCAGCGTGTCGAGCCCCTCAAACACCAGCTCCTGCCGGCCCTTCCCCTTCGGCGACGCGAATGTCGTCCGGTACACCCACAGCCGGTCCTCGATCCACTGCAGCTTCGGGCAGTTCAAATCCTTGTACGGATGCGGAATCTTGCCCGCCCGCAACAGGTCCTGCCACACGTCGCCCGGCACCCGCGCCGGCACGTCAAACTCCGGCTGCGACAGCTTTGCCGCGAATCTGTCTTCCGTTACAAACGCTTCAAGCTCGCCCGGCCGAAGACGATCCTGTTCCCGCTTGCTCACCTTCAGTCCCAGAACGCGCCACGACCCGTTCAACTCGATCCTATCAGCCATTTGCCGTCTTTCCTCTATATAACCGGTGATCTCCAAACCGCACAACCCTACCCCTGACACCCATCAAAATCAACGCTTTTCACCCTCCCCCATTTTGCACTTTGAATTCTGCACTCTGCATTCTCCATTCGCCTCCGCCTTTGCATTCCACTACCCATACACATAAAATCAAAGCAAACGTACGCACTCGTCAGGATGAACGTTATGGCCGCCACCCTCTATGACCTGGTCCGCGAAAACAAGCGAAACACCTGGCTCCTCGCCTTCTCTTTCTCCGCGTCCGTGATCGGCCTGGCCGCCTTCTTCGGCTACGCCATCGCCGTCACCCAGTACCCAGGCTCCGAGCAGCACGTCACCCTCGTCGCCGTGGCCGTCGCCTTCGCCGTCACCGTCGTCATGCTTACCTTCAGCTACTTCGGCGGAGCCGGAACCCTCCTGTCGATCTCTGGAGCCCGGCCGCTGGTCAAGGAGGAAGACCCGCAGCTCTATAACGTCATCGAGGAACTCGCCATCGCCGGCGGCCAGCCCGTGCCCAAAATCTACCTCATCGAGGATTCCGCCCCCAACGCCTTCGCCACCGGCCGAAATCCCGACCACGCCATCGTCGCCATTACCCGCGGCCTCCGCGACAAACTGACCCGCGCCGAACTCCAAGCCGTCATGGCCCACGAAATGAGCCACGTCCGAAACTACGACATCCTCTTCGCCATGATGATGGCCGTCCTCGTCGGCGTCGTCGTCCTCCTGGCTGATTATTTCCGTCGATCCCTCTGGTACGGCGGGCGGCGTTCCTCCCGGCGCTCCTCCAAAGGCGGCGGCGCCGTGATCGTCATCCTCATCGTCGCCATCGTCCTGAGCATCATCGCCCCGATCCTGGCCAAGATCATCGAACTGGCCGTCTCCCGCCAACGCGAATACCTCGCCGACGCCTCAGCCGTCGACCTCACCCGCGACCCCGACGCCCTCGCCTCCGCCCTCGCCAAAATCTCCAACGACCCCGAAGTCCTCGAAGCCGCCAACCGCGCCACCCAACACCTCTACATCGTCAACCCCATTAAGTCCTTTGAAGAACGAGCCTCCAGCCTCTTCTCCACCCATCCGCCCATCAAGGACCGCATCGCCCGGATCCTCTCCCTCAAACACGCCTGACCCTCCGTGATTCCGCACTTTCCTGCGTCCCCCCGCAAATCTCTGTCCCTGCCCAGAAATCCCCTGCAAATCCTAAGACGACCGTGAGGCCCAGTGAGACTTATAAGGCTGTAAATAATTGGGAAGTCAACTGTTACGGCGATCACATGAATTGTGCCCGCCCGATTTGACTTTCCCGGATTCACCCGACATCTTTATCCCGCAGGGGAAACCTGCCCGGCCCATCGGCCGAGGCTCTTTGACAACC
>JAAYCJ010000182.1 GCA_012729815.1 Phycisphaerae bacterium
CAGCCGACAGCGCATCCGGCTGCGACGGCGACACCACCGTCAACAGATGCTCCGCAAACCCCTGCAGCCGCGGCGATCCCGGATTCTCATACCAGTACACGCTCCCGCCCGCCCGATCCGTCGCCACGATATCAATATCCGCATCGGCTTGCGGATCGACATTCACCGCCAGAACCCGCGTCAATCCCGTCCGCAGTGTGATCGTCCGAATCCGCCACGGCTCCAGAATGTTCTCCGCGCCCGGATTCTCAAGCCAGATCATCCCCGCCGTCCGACCCACCGCGACAATATCCAAATCCCCATCCTCGTCCAGATCGGCCACCGCCAGCCGTTCATAACCAAACCCCGGCGTCTCCGCGATCACAAACGGCTCATACACCCCAGCCGACGTCACCAGCGCGCTCGTATACCACAGCACAATCACGTCATCCGTCGGACTCGCCGCCACAATCTCCACCGGCGACTGATCGTTCAAATCCGCCGCCTTCACGTCCCGCCACTCCGAAACCGCCACCGGATTCTCCAGCACCGAGGCGTCCCACACCCCGCCGCTGTTCGCGAACGTCGGCGCCAGCAGCACCACCACGTTCCCCTCATCCGTCGCCGCCAACACATCCAACTGCGGCGTCCGATCCAAATCCACAGCCGCCAGACTCAACACGTCGCCATACCCAAAGGCAATCACCGAGTTGACCCACTGGTCAAACGTCACCTGCCCGTTGAGAATCACCGCCTCATCCGAATCGAATCCCGACACCCCATCCAAATCCCCATCCCCGTCAATGTCCGCCAGCAACACGTACCCCTCGCCCGAGGTATCGATCGTCGCACTGGCCTCCAGAATCGGCTGCGCCCGGAAATACAGCGGGATCTCCAGCGGCGGCGGAACAACCACCTCAAACAAACATCCCAACCCCGTCAAAACTACCACCAGACAAACCGCTCCAACCGCAAAGCGCACCACCAACCCCCACCCGGTAAGCACAGCCTTCTTTCCCATGACACGATCTCCGTCAAGCGAATACGTGTTCGATGGACGGATGCACCCCCCGTCCCCAACGGTACGTCCCATCTTACCAGATCAGGGAAAAAATGGGCAGGACAAATTCAACAGGCAGGGAGAGAACGGCAGTAGCAAAACTGATGGACTATCGTCGGGAATTATTACTGCCGGCGCGCACGAAATTTGTATGACAACCATATCATCATATCAATTCGCGTCACCTCGCCAGGTCGTCAAACGACGCGCCCGATCGCGTGTAATCGACAAAGTAATCGATGATCTTCCGCGTCCACAGACCCGGCTTGCCGTCCCCGATCGGCTTCTCGTCAAGCCGCACGATCCCCCGGATCTCCTCGCCCGTCCCCGACACCAAAAGCTCTTGCGCCCCAAAGGCTTCGGCCAAACTGAAAGGCCGCTCCTCGATCGGAAGTCCCACCCGCCTGGCCACCGCCAGCACCACCTGACGGGTCACCCCGGGCAAAATCTCCCGGCCCAGCGGCCGGGTCACCAATTTGTCCCCAATGATCGCAAATGCATTGGAGACAGCACCTTCCGTCACCACACCCTCGTCGACGAAGATCGCTTCACCCGCTTTTCGCCGGTACGCCTCGCGCCGCGCCATCACGTTCGGCAGCAAATTCAACGACTTGATGTCGCAGCGTTTCCAGCGAATATCGGGATAACTGATGGCGGCAATGCCGTTTACGACCTTGCTGGTGTTGTCGTAGGCCGGTTTGATGGTCAGCAGAAACTGCGGTTCCATCGGCTCATCGACCACATGCGCCCGCGCAGCGCAGCCGCGGGTAATATGGAAGTACACCAGACAGTTGGCATGATCCACCGCGTCAAACGCTTCGAAAACCCATTGGCGCACCTGGTTTAGATCGACGTTGTCGATTTGGATTTCGCGCAGGCTGCGCGCGAGTCGCTGGAAGTGTTGTTCGATGCCCCAGAGTTTGCCGGCGTAGGACTGCAGGGCTTCGTACACGCCGTCGCCGAAAGTCAGCCCGCGATCGTGGGCGCTGACCACGGCGTGATCGGGTGAAACGATCTGGCCCTGGATCATGGTCAGGAGCAGGTGGGTTTTTACGGAAGGGGGAGTCAGTGTCATCGTCACGTCCAATCATCCTTGAGGGCCGGGGAAAAACAGGACCGGCGACCCCTGGAGATTCTTCGGCGTCTGCCGGCGGTTTTCTTGACCTTGTTTGGGTTGTTGCTATTGGGTTGGCGCTTCATCGGAATTGCCGAGGAGGGCATCGACGAAACGGGCGGGATCGAAGGGTTCGAAGTCGTCGAGGGTTTCGCCGACGCCGATGAATTTGACGGGGATATCGACCTGGTCTCGGATGGCGACGACGATTCCGCCGCGGGCGGTTCCGTCGAGTTTGGCGAGCATGATTCCGGTGACGTCGGCGGCCTGTTTGAACATTCGGGCCTGATTGAGGGCGTTCTGGCCGGTGGTGGCGTCGAGGACGAGGAGGACCTCGTGGGGCGCGCCGGGGATCTGCTTGGCGACGACGCGGCGGATTTTTTCGAGTTCTCGCATGAGGTGGTCCTGGGTGTGGAGGCGTCCGGCGGTGTCGATGACGAGGTAGTCGGCCTTGCGTGATTTGGCGGCTTCGCAGGCATCGAAGGCGACGGCTCCGGGGTCGCTGTTGGCCTGATGGTGGACGATCTGGACGCCGACGCGCTGGGCCCAGATGGTGAGCTGTTCGATGGCGGCGGCCCGGAAGGTGTCGCAGGCGCCGAGGATGACGCGGTGGCCCTGGTCGTTGAGGTACTTTGAGATTTTGGCGACGCTGGTGGTCTTTCCGGAGCCGTTGATACCGGCGACGAGGACGACGGTGGGCCCGGTGTCGGCTTTGGCGAGTCGTCGGTCGGCGTCGGGCCAGTAGTCTTTGAGTTCCTGTTTGAGGTAGGGCAGGATTTCCTGGGCCTGTTTGATTTTGCCGGCTTTGTAGGCGGCTTCGAGGTCGGCGATGATTTTTTCGGTGCTGGCGACGCCGAGGTCGGCGGCGATGAGGGTGTCGTGGAGGTCTTCGAGGAGGTCCTTGTCGATTTTACGGCCGACCCGCAGGACGGCTGAGAGGGCGGAGGTGAGTCGGGTGCGGGTTTTGGTGAGCCCGTCCTTGAGGCGTTTGAACAGTGCGAAGGCCATTACTCTTGCACCTCCTTGGCCGACCAATCCTGATCGTCAGGTTCCGGGGCGGTTGCGCCGACTCGGGTCTGTGGGTTGCGCAGCTCGATGACTTCGGGCAGCGATCGGGCGATGGCGTCGAGGACGCCGTTGATAAATTGGGGCGATTCGGCGGTCGAGTATCGTTTGGAGAGTTCGATGGCCTGGTCGAGGATGACCTTGATCGGGACTTCGGGTCGGTTGAGCAATTCGGAGACGGCGAGTCGCAGGACGGCCCGGTCGACGAGGGCGATCCGCTGGAGCTGCCAGTGCTTGACGGTCTTGCCGATGAGTTCGTCGCTGGTTTTTCGGGTTTCCCAAGCCTTGTGGGCGAGGTCGGAGGCGAGGGTCATAATCTCGCTTGAGACCTGGGCGTCGGCGATGAAGGCTGGGACGTCCTGGAGGAAATCGTCGCCCTGGACGTCCAGTTGGGTCAAACATTGAAGGGCCAGCGAACGGGCAAGGGCCCGCCAGTCGCTGGGCACGTCGTCTTTAGTATTGTCAATCATGCTATGGCAACCGTTTTTTTCAAAGCTGTCCGCCCGCTGCGAGTCTCCGGATGCTAGTCCCATGCGGCGGGCCAATTCTGGTAGATAAGTGTACTCACGGGGGTGGCTGACTGCAAGCGGGGGGTGGGGAAAAAGGGGGGGCCGGGAGTCCGCAGGTCAGGGGGTCAGCGAATCAGGGGGTCAGGAAATCCGGGAGTCCGGGCGTCCGGTACGCAAGGCGAAGGCAAAATGCAGAAGGCAAAATGCAGAGTGCAGAATGGGCCGCCGGAGGCGGCTTAGAGGCGGAGGGAGGTTTCCCGCGGAGGCGCGGAGACGCTGAGGGGGGAATGGGGATTCGGGGGTTGGGGTTGGGGATTCGGGAGAAGGCGGGGCGGGCTGAGGGCGGTGGGAAAACAGGGGGTCAGGTGGTCGGGTGGTCAGGTAGTCAGGGTGAGGCGGGCCGAG
>JAAYCJ010000183.1 GCA_012729815.1 Phycisphaerae bacterium
GCCGGGCCGTTTTTCCTGCTGATGCCGATGAACACCCAGTGCTGCGTGATCGAAGGGTTCAACCTCGACGAGTTGCCGGTTGGATCGCCGCCGCGACTCGGACCGGCGGCGGACGACGGACGCTACGGCGAGGCGGTTGAGATCCTGCGCACCGCCGACCGCGTGGTGGTCAAGGTCGGCGGCGGCGCCCGTCACGCCGGCCGTGAAGTTCAGGAACTGCTGGAGCTGACCGACGGCGTGGCTGTCACCAGTCCGCTCGTCTCCGGCGTCATCCCGTACGCCCACCCGCGCAACATGACGGTGGGCGGATCCAAAGGCAGCTTGTGCGGCAATTGGGCGATGGATCAAGCGGACGTGTTGGTCGCGATCGGAACGCGCTTCGTCTGCCAGTCGGACTGCTCGCGCACCGGATACCCGAAGGTGCGGCGTGTGATCGCCATCGACGCGGACGCCGAAACGGCCATGCACTACGGCCGTACCATCGGCATGGTGGGCGACGCCAAGGCGACGCTGGAAAAGCTGTGCCAGACTCTCCTCGCAAAGGGTGTCAACAAGGGCAGCCGCTCCACGCCGTGGTTCCAAGCCTGCGCCGAAAAGAAGCGGGAGTGGGAAGCGTTCAAAGCCCAACGCTACGGCGCCGCGCGGCTGTTCGATCCGGTCTGGAAGCGAGAGGTGCTCACCCAGCCGGCGGCGATCAAAGCCGCCACCGACTGGGCGCGATCGGCCGGAGCGGTGACGTTCTTCGACGCAGGCGACGTTCAGGCCAACGGCTTTCAGATCGTCGAGGATGAGCGCCTTGGCCAGACCTTCACCGAGACCGGGGCCAGCTACATGGGCTTTGGCGTCTGCGCCCTGCTGACCACCGCAGTGGCCGACCAACCATTCTTCGGCCTGGCCCTCTCCGGCGACGGCTCGTTCACCATGAACCCGCAGATCCTGATCGACGCCGTCGAGCACGGCGCGATCGGCTGCATCGTCCTGCTGGACAATCGGCGGATGGGCGCGATCAGCGGCTTGCAGACGGCCCAGTACGGCAACGTCTACGCCAGCAGTGATTCGGTCGAAGTGGACTACGCCGCGTGGGCCCGCTCGGTCAAAGGCGTCCGCGGCGTGACCGTGGACGGCGGCACGGACGAACTGGTCAAACAACTGAACGAGGCAAAGGCGTACAAAGGCCTGACGTTGATCCACGTGCCGGTCTACTTCGGCGAAGACGAACTCGGCGGCATGGGAGTCTTCGGACGGTGGAACGTCGGCAACTGGTGCCACGAGGTCCAGGCCCTGCGCCACCAGATCGGAACGTAGCAACCAAAACCACAAACGCGAGGCTCACGCGGTGAAAGGTCTATCGGAAAAGGACAAGCAGTCGGCGCAGCGGACGGATGAACTGAAAAGCATCTGCCGCGAAATCCGTCGGATGATCATCAACACCGTCGCGGACGCCGGGGCTGGCCACACCGGTGGCTCGCTCTCGGAGGTCGAAATCCTGGTATCGCTGTATTTCGAGCTGATGCGGATCGACCCAGCCCGTCCGGAATGGCCGCAACGCGACCGCTTCATCCTCAGCAAGGGCCACGCCAGTCCGGGCTACTACTGCACGCTGGCCCGACGCGGCTACTTCCCGCGGGAACGGCTTCGGGAATTCGACGGGATCGACTCGATGCTCCAGGGCCATCCGTGCATGCTCAAGACGCCGGGCGTGGACATGTCCACCGGCTCGTTGGGGCAAGGACTCTCCGCCGGGATCGGCATGCGCCTTGGCGGCGAACGACGCAGCCTGGATTTCAACGTCTACGTGCTGCTCGGCGACGGCGAGTGTCAGGAAGGGCAGGTCTGGGAGGCGGCGATGTGGGCCGGAGCACGCAAGCTGCGCGGACTGATCGCGATCGTCGACTGCAACGGCGTCCAACTCGCCGGCACCGTGGCCGAGACTCTGGGTCTCGAACCGTTCGCCGCCAAGTGGGAGGCCTTCGGCTGGCGGGCGCTGACCTGCGACGGCCACGACATGCAGGAGGTCGTCTCAACCCTGGCACAGGCGAAGCAATCGGCAGCCGACGGACCTGTGGCGGTGATCGCCCGAACGGTCAAGGGCAAGGGCGTTTCGTTCATGGAAGGCAAATACGAATGGCACGGCAAGGCGCCCAATGATGACGAGAGGCGAAAAGCCCTCGCCGAAATCGAAGGCAGTGCATAGGAAGGGTCTCCAAGCATGGCGATGAACGTTGGTGACATGGTGGCGCCGCGAGCGGCCTTCGGCGAAGCGATGGTCGAACTCGGCAAACAAAACGCCGAAGTGGTCGTCTTCGACGCCGACGTCTGCGCCAGCACCCAGACCGTCGCCTTCAAAAAGGCGTATCCCGGCCGCTTCTACCAGATGGGCATCGCCGAGCAGAACATGGTGAGCGCCGCCGCCGGCATGAGCACGCTGGGCTTTGTTCCGTGGGTTTCGACCTTCGCGGTGTTCCTGGCCAAGCGAGCGGTCGACCAGGTGCGGGTGAGCGTCGCCTACCCGCGGATGAACGTCAAACTCAACGGGGCCTACGGCGGCATTCCCACCGGTAAAGCCGGCGCCACCCACCAGTCGGTGGAGGACATCGCGGTGATGCGGTGCATGCCTAACATGACCGTGATCTGCCCGGGCGATCCGTACGAAACGCAACTGGCGGTCCACGCCGCGACTGCGTTCAAAGGCCCGGTGTACGTGCGGACGATACGCTGCCCGGTCCCGGTCATCTTCGACGCAGCGCACCGGTTCGAGATCGGCCGGTCGTACCGGTTGCACGAGGGCAGCCGCCTGACCATCATCGGGACCGACATGATGACGCCCAAAGCCCTGACCGCGGCGAGGGAACTGGACAAGGAAGGCATCGCGGTCCGAATGATCCACATGCCCACGATCAAGCCGATCGACGAGGCGGCCATCGTCGCCGCCAGCCGCGAAACCGGCCGGGTCATCACGGTCGAGAACCACAGCCGCCTCGGCGGCCTCGGCGGCGCGGTCGCCGAAGTCCTGACCGAATACGCACCATGCCGCCTCACGCGACTCGGCTTTCCCGACTGCTTCGGCGAATCGGGCGACAACGAGGCGATCTTCAGCAAATTCGGCGTCAATGTGGAGAACATCATCGCAGCGGCCAAGCAGGCCGTCGCCGACCAATGACAACGGCCGTCTGAGTTAGCGATGCCGACCGGCTGTGCATTCATCATGGCTCCAACGACCATCCAGAAAAGGACAAATCATGGCTCCAACGCGAATGCGAAATTACGTCAACGGCAAGTGGATCGACCCGGAGAACTCAGGTTACATTCCGGTCGAAAACCCCAGCACCGGCCAGACCCTGGCCGAGACCCCGCTCTCGACGGCGGCTGAGACCAACCGCGCCATCGACGCCGCGGCCGAGGCCTACAGGTCGTGGAGTCAGACTCCGGTCTCGCGCCGCGTTCAGCCGCTCTATAGGCTCGTGGAACTGCTGCGGGATAACGAGGAAACCATCGCCCGGACGCTCGTCGCCGAAATGGGCAAGTCCCTCTCCGACGCCCGCGCCGAAATGAAGCGCGTCCTGGAAAACTGCGAAGTCGCCTGCGGCATGCCGGTGCTCCAGCAAGGTGACAAACTGGTCGGCTGCTCGTTCGGCATCGACGGCGAAGTGCTACGGCTGCCGCTGGGCGTCTTCACCATGATCGCCCCGTTCAACTTCCCCGCCATGGTGCCGTTCTGGTTCCTGCCCTACGCCCTGGCCACCGGCAACACGTTCGTGGTCAAAGCCTCCAAGCAGGTGCCGATGACGATGCAACTCATCACCGACTACATTGACCGAACCGGCCTGCCGCCGGGCGTCTACAACCTGGTCAACGGCGATCGGACGGTCGCGGACGCGTTCATGGACCATCCAAAGGTGCGCGGCGTCTCGCTGGTCGGCTCGACTCCCACGTGCCGCCAGGTGGCCGAAAAGTGCGCTAAAGCCAACAAGCGATTCCAGGCGATGGGCGGGGCCAAGAACCACCTGGTCGCCATGCCCGACGCCAAAATCGACGAGGTTGTCCGCAACATGATCACCTCGTGCTACGGCTGCGCTGGCCAGCGGTGCATGGCGTCGTCCGCCATCATCGGAGTCGGCGAGGCGACCTACCAGACGATCTGCCGGAAGTTCATCGAGGACTCCAAGAAAATCATCATGGCCAACCCGCTCGACCCGAAATACGCCGAGGAACCGATGCTGATGGGCCCGGTCATCTCCGCCAGGGCCAAGCAGTTCATCCTCGAGATGATTGACAAGGGCGTCAAGGAAGGGGCGACCCTCGCCCTCGACGGCCGCAACGTCAGAGTCGCCGGCTGTGAGAACGGCCACTTCGTCGGACCGACCGTCTTTACCGACGTCAAACCGGGCATGGAAATCCACCGCACCGAAATCTTCGGCCCCGTCGTGGTCATCCTCAAAGCTGACAGCCTTGACGAAGCGATCGAAATCATCAACAATCATCAGTACGGCAATGGCGCCTCGATCTACACCCAAAACGGCTACTGGGCCCGCAAGTTCAAGCTGGAGGCCGAGTGCGGCATGATCGGCGTGAACGTCGGCATCCCCGCGCCCGTCGCCTACCTGCCCTTCGGTGGCATGAAGGCCTCCCAGTTCGCCGACATCAAAGCCCAGGGCAAAGCCATCATCAACTTCTTCACCGAGGACAAGACCATCACCGAACGCTACTGGCCCGAGGAATCATAAAGAGCCGCCACCAACGAAAGGACCGTCATGAACATCGCCGTCATCTGCGAAACCAGCGCCGCCGACAGGAACAAGGACATCCTGGCCGCCCTCGACGGCCGCGGCCATCGAATCATCAACGCCGGCATGACCCAGAACGGTGCCTCGCCCGAACTGACCTACATCCACACCGGCTTGCTGGCCGGATTGCTGCTGAATGCGGGCCGCGCCGACCTCGTCGTCGGCGGCTGCGGCACCGGCCAGGGGTTCCTCAACGCAGCCCTCCAGTATCCCAACGTCTGCTGCGGTTTGATCCAGAACCCGCTGGACGCCTGGCTCTTCGGGCAGATCAACGGCGGCAACTGCATCTCGCTGGCCCTGAATTTCGGCTACGGCTGGGCCGGTGAAGTGAATCTGCGGTTCATCTTCGACCGGCTCTTCTCTCTGGAGCAATTCGGCGCCGGCTATCCGCCTCACCGCCGCGAATCCCAGCAGCAAAGCCGCCGCACGCTGGCCAAGATCTCAGCCGATACGCACAAGCCGATGGCCGAAATCCTCCGCACGCTGGACGAATCCGTGGTGCGACCGGCCCTCTCTTACCCCGGCATTGCCGAACTGCTCGACGTGGACTCGATCGCCGACCCCACGCTGCAAGCGGCGCTCCGGTCGCGAATGTAGCCTCGCGCCGCGGCGAACTAAACAGCCGAATCGCCCCTGCCCGGCTTGCCTCTTTACATATCGCCCACCGCCGTCTATACTTACGTCAGTCGCAGGAACCAAGGCCCCTGCGGCCGGGAGAAAGCCATGAGGCTCACCAGAATCAGGTTCTACATGGCGGCGATGATCGCCTTTCTGCTGGGCGTACCGCTGAGTGAAAAAGCGGTCGCCGGCGTCGGCGATGTCATCACCGGCTCGCTGCAACTGGGACTGGGCATCGCGGACCTCGCCGACACCAGCTAGGCGTTCGCCGGTGCGATATCGCCGAGCAGTCGGGCCAGCCGGTCCTGACCCCAACGCGGAATCCCCCACGGATACTGGCTGGGATCCTCCAGTACGATCCGCTCCAGACCGCGCAGATACCGTCGCGTGATGTACTCCACCGGATCGCTCTGCCCGGACCATTCCTCTTTCTCTATGGTTTCGCCCACCACGATCTCGAAGCGGAACGGCCGACCCGTCCGCCGAATGCCCGCCACCACTACGTCGGCTCCATGGCGGACGGCCAGAATCCCCACCGTCCGCCTCGCCACCGTCGGCAGCCCCAAAAACGTCGTCTCCACCCCATGCCGCGGCGCCTGATGGTCCGCGACCAGCGCGAACATCCCGCCGGACCCCAACACCTGCTCCGCCCGGGCCAAAGCGTCCGGAACCTCGACCAGCCGGCATCCGCTGCGGGCGCGGATGCGGCGCCGGTACGCGTCATAGCTCCGATTCTCGTGCGGCCGATACACCGCCGTCGCCCGCACCCCGTTGTACCCCAAAAAAACCGGCAGAAGATCGTAAGGCCCATAGTAGCACGTGACCAGGATCGCCGCCTGTCCCCGCCGGTGGGCATCGAGCAACTCCGATCGATGCGGCTCCGCCAACTGCCCGCCGTACCGCCGGTACGTTCCCGGATGCAGCAGCCGATCCGCCAGCATCAGATCCACCAGGTTCCACACCCGATGCACTACCGACCGCCGGGCGATCCGATCGATCTGATCCGCTGATAATCGATCACCCAACGCCGCCCGCGCCTGGGCCTCCACCGTCAACCGCAGCGGATCCAAAAGCCGATAGAGCCACAACGACATCCGCTCGGTAATCGCATACGCGACCTCCGGCCCAAGCACCCCCAGAACCGCCGCCAGCGCCCGGCGGTACACGTTTCCCGCCGACACCACCAGCCGCGGCAGTCGCGCCGATACGCCCATCGCCTTCCCGTCCATCGTCGTGCGGCCCATAGCACCATTCTACGCCCGTACCTTACGCTTTGCAGCCCCGCTCCGATGGTTCAAGGCGTCAACCTCCACTTGAGCCGCCGCGATCTTCCATAAGTGCTCACGCCCAAAATCCTTAACACACGGCGCATCCCGTCGCGTTCCACCGCCAACCCGGCATGTTTTTCATTGTGTCGGCGCAATTTCCGCGCATAATGGTGGTCAACGAGGTGCAAAAGAACACCAGGCTCGGGTCTCTGTGGGTTTGGCGCCAATGAATGTATGCTTGCTGACGCCGACGTTCTTGCCCAAGATCGGCGGGGTGGAAACCGTAGTCGCATCGCTGGCCAGGCACTACTGGCGGATGTCGGTGCGCACGTGCGTGGTCACGCAGTGGCCGCGGCGTGGCAAAGGCACGCCGGCTGACGACCAGCAGCCCTACCCGATCTTCCGCTACCGCCGGCCCTGGTCGTTCCACTTCTCGCTGGGCATGCGCACCATCCATCAGGCCCTCGAACGGGCCTGGCGCGAGACCGGCTTCGACCTGATCCACTGCCACCTGGTCTACCCAGCCGGTTACGTCGCCACCCAATTCGGCCAGAAGCACGGCGTGCCCGTGGTGATCACGCCGCATGGCAGCGACGTCCGGCCGACCTGCCGCTACCGCCAACTGCCGGTCATCTGGGAACGGATTACCTCCTGCCTGCGCCAGGCCTCACGGGTCACCGCCATCAACTCGCACATGCATCGGCTGGTCCAGGACATCCTCGCCGGCCGAACCGACCGGATCGCGATAATCCCCAACGGTGTGGACATCGAGGAGCTCAACGCGCCGACTCCGCACCAGGACGATTGGCCCGTTCCTTACGGTCAGCCGTTCGTGCTCTACCTGGGCGGCCTGACCCATAAGAAGGGCGTCGACGTCCTGCTGCGGGCGATGGACCGAATTCGTAGCGAAGGCCGAAGCGATCTGCGACTGGTTATGGCCGGCGACGGCCCGCTCCGCGACCAGCTTCAGGGCTACATCCGCAGCCGCGACCTCGACGCATCGGTCAACATGGTCGGCTTGGTCTGCGGCGAGTTCAAACAGTGGCTGCTGCAGAACTGCCGCTTCCTGGTGATGCCGTCGCGCACCGAATCGATGCCGCTGGTGGCGCTGGAGGCCTTCGCCTGCGGCAAGCCGATCCTCGCGTCCGGCGTTGGAGGACTCTGCGAACTGATCGCCGACGGCCGCACCGGACGGCTGATCCCGCCCGATCAGCCCGACCGGCTCGCCCGCGAATTGATCCGCTTCGCCGACGGCGATTATCTGCTGATGGCCGCCGCCGCCCGCGCCGAGGCCCAGCGGTTTGACTGGCCCAATATCGCCCGCGACTATCTCGACCTGTACCGCCAGATCCTCGCTGCCCCGCATCCCGCGCCGGCCCCGGTCGCGTCCGCCCCTAGCCCAGCGCCGAGACAATCGCTTCCTGCAGTTGTCGATCCCTCCCCGCTGCATACGACGTGGCGTTCCACCGATAGCCGAGGCCGTCACCCGATGTCCTGGGAATGATGTGGAAGTGCACGTGCCCGACCGCCTGACCGGCCACCTCGCCGTTGTTCTGCAGCACGTTGTACGCCCCAGCCCCGGTCGCCTTCAGCACCGCCTTGGCCAGCACCGGCAGATGCCGCGTTACCGCGCCGACCTCCTCAGCCGGCATCTCCTCCAGCCGCTCGTAGTGCCGCTTGGGAATCACCAGCACATGGCCTTCCGCCAGCGGACCGATATCCAGAAACGCCAGCGCCGAGTCGTCCTCGTAGACCTTCAGCGAAGGAACCTCGCCCGCGACAATCCTGCAGAAAATACACGCCATGGCACACCTCCCGTTTCCTCGGAGCGACCCTCGCCCCAACCCCTTATCACCGCCCACACCGCCAAAGTCAACAGCCTCCCGTCCTATTGCTCCTGCAGACCGTGAAGCTGCGTCTGGTAGAGCTGCTGATACAGCGGCGACGCCTCGATCAACTCCTGATGCGTGCCCGACGAGACGATCTTGCCGCGGTCCATCACCACGATCATGTCCGCGTGCTTGATCGTGCTGAACCGGTGCGCGATCACCAGCGCCGTCCGGCCCGGCATGAAGTGGTCGATCGCGTCCTGAATCTTCTTCTCGCTCTCCGCGTCGATCTGGCTGGTCGCCTCGTCGAAAATCAACACCGGCGCATCGCGCAGAATCGCCCGCGCGATCGCCAACCGCTGGCGCTCACCGCCCGACAGCGTCGCCCCGTGCTCGCCCACCACCGTGTCATACTTCCGCGGCAGCCGCTCGATGAACTCATCCGCGTGCGCCTGCCGGGCCGCCGCCATGACGTCCTCACGCAAGGCGCCGGGCCGCCCATAGGCGATGTTGTTGGCGATGGTGTCCGCGAAAATCACCGTCTCCTGCGATACGTACGAAATGTGCCGGCGCAACGACCGAAGGGCGAAGTTCTCAAGCTTCTCGTCATCCCAGAGCACCTGGCCGCTCTTCGGCTCATAGAACCGCAGCAGCATCGAAACCAGCGTCGTCTTGCCCGATCCGTTCGGCCCGACCACCGCCACCACCGATCCCGACGGCACCTCGAGCGTCACGCCGTCCAACGCCGCATGCTCCGAACCGTCGTAGCGGAACACAAGGTCCTGGAACAGAATCCGGCGCTTCGGCGGAAACGCCTCTTCGGTGCCCGAAGCCAGATCGAACTCCGACGGCTGATCGATCAGCTCGAAAATCCGCTTGGCTCCGGCGTTGGCCCGCTGGAGCTGCGTGTAGACGTTCGACATCTTCCGCCCCGAATCCAGCACGATGCCCAGCGCTACCAGCAGCGTGAACAGCTCCTCCTGCCGCACGCTGCCCCGCATGATCATCAGCATCACGATGTACACCGCGATGCATCCGGCTCCGATCCCGAGCACTTCCAGCGCCGGACTGCTCGTCGCGTTGACCTTCTCGATCCGCAACTGGTTCTTGAGGATGTGACGCTCGACCTTGAAGTAACGCTTCCGCTCCTGGTGCTCCATCGTGTACGCCTTGACCACCCGGATGCCCAGCAGCGTGCTCTTGAGCGCCGAAATCAGCATCCCGTAACCGGCCAGCATCTTCTCGTTCGCCCGCCGAATCCGCTTGCCGAACTGTCGGAACAGCAGCACCGCGATCGGTGCGATCACGATCAGCATCAGCGTCAGCCGAGGCTCCAGCACCACCGCCACCCCCAACGCCCCGATCGCCTTGAGCGGCTCGCGAAGCACCTTGCCGAACACCGTGTTCAGCGCCCGCAGCACGTCCTGCGTGTCCTGCGTGAACCGGCTCATCGTGTCCGAAATGCCGCGGGTCTGGAAGAACCCCACCGGCAGCGTCATCGCCTTGGCGTACATCATCCGCCGCAGGTCGATCATCGTCCGGCCGCCCACCACCGCCCCGTAGTACTCGCCCACGAACCGGCACAAATTGCCGAGCAATTGAATGCCGAAGAACACCAGCAGGATGATCGCCAGAATCCGCCGGCGGTCCGCCATCCGGGCCTCCAGAGTCTGCTCCGCCCGATCGGCGAAATTGAACTTCGCCAGCCCCCAACGCAGCCACTGGTACTGGATCGCCGCCTCACGCAGCGCCACCGAGACCGGCCGGCTCGCCGACGTGCCCGGCGTCCAGACCAAAAGACGCACCTGTTCCTCTGTCGGCGTCTCGGCCAGCCGGCGGATCAGATCGCGACCCCGCACCGTCGGCGCCTCCGCCAGCCCGTTCAGGTAGTCGTCCGGCTGAACCCCCGCCTCCATCAGCGGACGGCCCGGCTTGACCTTGACCACCTTGGCCGCCCGTTCGCCCACCATCTTCGCAATATCCAACCCCTGCGTGTCGCGAACCGCCAGATCGGCCCCCAGCCGGTCCTGGACGTAAAGCCGGTCCACGAATTCCGGGATCGACTCCTGCCCGATGATCACCGTCAGGATCGGATACAGCGAAAACAAACTCGCGGTCAGACTGATCGCCACCCCGATCATCGCCACCACGGCGATAAACAAATACTTGCGATGGGGCCACACCAGCCGGAGCACCCGGCCGAAATACCGCATCTCCCGAAGCTCTCTCCACCGCGTCTTCTTCTCTTGACCCATCAAAAGCCTTTCCTACTCGCCGTCGATCCGGACATTCTCCATCCGGCCAAAACTATCCATTTTATCTTGCCGCTGGATAATCTTGCAGATTCTAAGCCGCAACCCGACAAATTGAAACCCCAAAAGACCCCGCTGGCCCCCCGGACCCGGCCAGGAAACCGATAGAGTTTTCTACGGCCGACACCGAAGCCCGCAGACTTTTGCAGCCCTTTCCTCCAGGACTCTCCACGCCCGTCGCTCCGCCAAAGCAGGCCGATCCCAAGTGGTTGCGCAGGCCGTGGTTATAAAACCCCCACCGATCCCGAAACGTGTGCTATCTTTATTAGAAAAGGAGGGGCCAAGTTGACAACGACCAAGTCAGTCCGAACCGCCGATCAGCGGACCGATGCCGTCGCCGCCTCGCCGTGGCTGTCCGTCAGCTCTCACCTGACCGTCGATCCGCCCGCCTCGCCCGCCGCCGTCCAGATCGCAGCCGCCTTCGGCCTGACCTGCGACGGCGCCCGGACGCTGCGCCTGTTCGACAACCTGCAACTCGGCCTGGATCCCGGTCGCATCGTGCTGGTCACCGGGCCATCCGGCTCGGGCAAATCGACCCTGCTGCGGATCGTCCGCCGCCGGGTCCGGCCGTGCGTCGACCTTAACCGTCTCCGCCTCCGTCGCGACCGCATCCTGCCCGAGCACTTCCGCCTGTCGGTGCCCCGCGCCCTGCACTACCTCTCGCTGGCCGGTCTGGCCGACGCCTTTATTCTCCTCCAGACCCCCGACCGCCTTTCCGAAGGCCAGCGCTACCGGTTCCGGCTGGCCCTGGCCCTCGCCCGCCGCCCGCGGCTGATCGTCGCCGATGCGTTCCTCGAGAACCTCGACCCGGTCACCGCCTTCGTGGTCGCCCACAACACCCGCCGATTCGCCGACCGCTTCGGTAAGACATTTCTCCTCGCCGCCACCCGCGACGACTTCATCGACGCCCTCAAACCCGACCGACACATCCGGCTTGGCGCCGCCGATCCGAATCCCGCTCAACCACGCGCTCAGCCGCCGCCGGCAAGGAACCGGCCTCGCTGACCACCGACAACCCAAGCTGCCGGGCCCACGCCCAGACCACCGCCGCCCCCAGCACCGCCAGCACAACCCAATGCACACCATACCACCGGACATCGCGCCAGCCGATACACGCCTCGCCGACCACCCACGCCGCCAGGCCCACAATGGCCAACCAGCGGCCCGGCGTCTTCCGCCGCGAGCGGACCAGCTCCAGCCACACCACCGCCATCGCTGGAAACGCCAGCACCAGGTAGTAGTTCATCATCAGCGGCGTCAGCCAGAACATCGACAGCATCCAGGCCGCGCTCGCCGCCGGCCAGTCGCGCCCCTGCCCGATCCGCCCGGTCCACCACGTCCATACCGCCAGCAGCCCCATGCCCAACCCCACACTGGCCGCCCAAACCCACCAGACCCGCTCAGCCGGCCAGCGCGCCGCCGACCACCGCGGTACGCTCCGGCTGATCGGCAAAACCTGCCGGGCCCACGGTTTGCCGTCCAACGGCAACGGATCGACCACCAGCGCCTGGTTCCCCCTCAGACCCGCCCGGGCCGCCTCAACCGCCTCCGCCGGCGGATCGCCCCGCAACACCACCATCTCCTCGACCTCCGGCAGACCCCGCAGCCACCGGACCAGCACCGATGGATACGAAAAGTTCGAACGATGGTGATAAATGCCCAGCCGCAGCGGCTCGTAAATCTGCGCCGTCGGCGAATACCACCCGCTCCGCTCCCGCCACGCCCGATGCTCCACCGCTGCTCCGTCGTATCCGAGGAACAGGACGCTTGGAACCACGTCGAGGGCGATCACGCCCGCTGCCACGCCCAGCAACGCCCGCCATTGGCCCCGGCAGCCGAAGTACCCCAACAGCACCAGCGGCATTACCTTGATCGCCACCGCCAGACCGATCAGCGCCCCGCCCCAAAACGGCCAGCCGCGGCCCGCCAGCGCCAACCCGCCCGCGCACAAAACCAGCACCCACAGCGACAACTGGTTCATCTGCAAGACCTGCTGGATATTGATCGCCACCAGCAGCACCGGCCAGACGATCCCGCCGCCCAGCCGCCCGCCGGTCCACCAGCGGTGCACCACCCACACCGACCCGATCGCCGCCGCCGCGTTGCCCGCCACGTGCAGCAACAGCCCCCACGGCGAGGTCAGCCACACCGTAAACGGCATCAAAAAGAAGAACCCGCCCGGCGTATAGCCGAACATCCACCCCTGCCCGCCGAAGCCCCGATGCTCCCAGAAGTACCGGCAGCCCTCAACAAAGAGCTTCCAGTCAAATCCCGGATTCAGCCCGCGAATAAACAACCCGCCCCATATCCCGCTGAACACCACCACCCCGACAGCCAGCCACGCCGTCCGCTCCATAAGAATGCGCCGTCGTTGATGCAATTCGTCCACGTGACTACTCGCAATTCCAGATACTCATTCCATCCGCCCGCAACGTCATCCTATCACCCGCACCGGACAGCCAACAAATGAAAACCGTCCACCTCGGATCGAACCTGCCGTTTCGCTTCGCCATCCGGCCCTGCCCGTTCAGCGACTACGCCAAGCTCGCCCGCTTCCACTACCGAAGCGGCAATCCCGGTCCCGTCGCCCGATGCTTCGGCCTTTACGCAACCAACCTGCCTCGCGGACCCGACTCGAATACGCTGGTCGGCATCGTCGTCTACGGCCTGCCCCCGGTCAACAGCCCGCTTCGCGACCTGGCCACCGCCGACCGCTTCCGCATCGCCGACCGCGCTGCCCGAGCCAAGAAGCTCAACCGCGAACTGCGCACCATCGCCCGCGTAATCATCGACCCGCGATTCCGATCGCTCGGTCTGGCCGCCGCCCTCGTCCGACACACCCTGCCCCACGCCGGAACGCCCTGGGTCGAAGCCTCAGCCGTCATGGGCGCAATCAACCCCTTCTTCGAAAAGGCGGGCATGAAAAGGATCGACGGCCCGCCCAGCCGCAACCGCGCCGCGCTCCAAGCCGCCCTCACCCACGTCGGCCTCACCCCGCCAATCCTCCTCGACACCCCGCGGGCCATCCGCCACGTCGAGTCCCTCCCGCCGATCGAAAAACGCTTCATCCTCCGCCGCATCCACGAACATTTCCTGAACCCCCGCCAGGGCGCCTACTCCTCCGCCGTCAAACATGACCTCCCCTGGATTCTCCCCCGCCTCGCCCAACACGCCCTCGCCCAACCCGCGTACTTCATTTGGAAAAGAACGCGGGTGTAGCGTTACTTCCCGGTTTCCGTTGATCGTGGCCCCGCAAACTCGGCCAGGAACAGGTAGAGTACTCCCAAGATGAACGAAAAGCCACTAGCCCAGAGCATGCCACCGGTCTGAACCAGCGTGTGTGCAAATAGGTTTGGATCCCACGATTGGAGTCTGGATCCGACGAGCAATGCGATGAAATACCGCAAGGAAAACACAAAGAAGGCCAGCGTACAAAACGCTACTCCCGCCGCGCGTCGAGTCATTCAGAATCTCCTTGGACAATACGTTTGCTTTCAACTGCTGATGCGCAAGCCTCGATCAGCACGGAAACCCCGTGAAGGATCGCAGCCAGGACCACCAGGGGGAAGTACAACACCGCCAGTGTGGGCAGCCACCACATCTCCTGGGTGGCTCGAAATGGAAATGAAAGCGCCACGCCCACGACACACACGACCACCAGCCCGCCCAGCGCCCGGTTTCGCAGCTTCGGTACAAAGGCCGTCCAGGCAAAGGCCGGCGCAACCACCCCGCAGAGGATTACCAGAAACAGCAGGAAAAAGTACGCCTGATCGCTCATGCCACCGTCCTCCACTTGTATCCAGAGAATATCTTACCGCTTTCTCGTTCAGACGGCAACCGTGTGGACAGTCACACGCCACAGTATTTCACAAACCTGTCCGCCACGCCTTCGGGTCCTGTTCGTAGAACAGGCTGAGCTGACGGTAGAGTTCCGGGTGCTCTTGCGACAGCTCCACCGGCTTCTCGTAGAAGTATTCGGTGGCGACGGCGAAGAACTCGGAGGGGTCCTCGGCTCCGTATTCGTCGAGCAGCGTCCGTCGGCCGCGGCGGACGTGCGCAGCGAAGCGCTCGTACTCCCGCCCGAGCACCGCCGCCCACGCGGCAAAGCCGCCGCCCTGGAGCACCGCGCTGCTGTCGCCCTGGCCGCCCGTCGCGTCGATCTGATGGGCGAACTCGTGGAGCACGACGTTAAACCCGTCGTCAATGTCGGCTGCGCCGTCGAGCACGTCGTCCCACGCCAGCACCACCGGACCGCGATGCCACGATTCGCCCGAAAACTCCGCCACGCCCTCCTCCACCAGCCCCCAATCCAGATGTCTCTCGTCCTCACGCTCGTAGACCCGCGGCGTAACCAGCACCGTTCGCATGCCCGGAAAGTAATCCGTCCGACGATGCAACAGCAGCAGACACGCCTGGGCTGCGATGGTCACCCGCACCTCATCGGTGATCGCCTGGCCGTCAAGCCCTTCGAACGACTTTTCCGCCAGGAACACCAGCACGTGCCGCTCCAACTCCGCGCGCTCCGCCTCCGGCAAAAGCCGCCGATACGGCACGTTCCGCTCGATGATCGCTCGCCACCCAGCGGGAAACTCGCGGCCCGTCACCCGCGCCCGCCGCCAGCGCTTCAGCCATCCCATTACCATCTCCATCCATCCGTTTCGAGATGCTCCTGTCCGTCCGAATTGTACCGGTTCCCAGCCGTCCGAGGAACCCCATGCACGCCATTGACTTTCGATGCACAAGGACTACACTCAGTCTCGATGGAAGCATAGATCCATACGGCTGCCGAGTCCCTATCGGTCCCGATGAAGCCAAACGGCGAAGGGTGGAACGCAAATGTCGGATCACGTAACCTTCAGCACCATCGACTGGATCATCGTCTTTGCCTACCTAGCCGGGTCGGTGGTCATCGGGCTTTTGGTCAAACGCTACATCGCCAGCATGACCGACTACGTGGTGGCCGGCCGGGCCCTCAAGACCTATCTGGGCCTGGCCACCATGATCGGCACCGAAATGGGCCTGGTCACCGTCATGTACTCCGCCCAGAAAGGCTTTACCGGCGGGTTCGCCGCGTTCCACATCGCGGTGGTCGCCGCCATCGTCACGCTGGTGGTCGGCCTGACCGGCTTTATCGTCGTGCCCCTTCGCCGCCTCGAGGTCATGACCATTCCCGAATTCTACGAAAAGCGCTTCAGCCGCGGCGTGCGGGTCTTCGGCGGAATCGTCCTGGCCTTCGCGGGCATCCTGAACATGGGCATGTTCCTCAAGGCCGGCTCGTGGTTCGTCACCGGCATCACCGGCCTCGAATCGGTAACCTACCTCAACATCGTCATGACCGTTTTGCTGGCCCTGGTGCTCTTCTACACCATCCTCGGCGGCATGGTCTCGGTGGTCGTCACCGATTACATCCAGTTCGTCGTCCTGGCGGTCGGCATCTTCGTCGCCAGCGCCATGGCTCTCAGCACCCTCGGCTGGGACAACATCGTCAACACCGTTCACGAGCTCAAGGGCGAAGCGGGCTTCAACCCGTTCCACGAGGAGGGCTTCGGCGCCGGCTACGTGGTCTGGATGATCTTCCTCGGCCTGGTCTCGTGCGCGATCTGGCAGACCGCGGTCCTGCGGGCCTGCTCAGCCGAGAGCGTCAAGGTTGTCAAACGCATCTACATCTGGTCGTCGGTCGGTTTCCTGATCCGCTTCCTCGTCCCCTACTTCTGGGGCATCTGCGCGTTCGTTTTCCTCTATCAGCATCCGGACCTCAAAGCCGTCTTCTTCCCGGAAACCGGCAAGATCAGCAGCGAGCTGAGTCTACAGGCCATGCCCGTCTTCCTGAGCATCATCCTGCCCGCCGGCCTCCTGGGCCTGGTGACCGCCGCCATGCTCGCCGCCTTCATGTCCACCCACGACAGCTACTTACTCTGCTGGAGTTCCGTGCTTACCCAGGACGTATTGGCTCCGATCCTCGGCGACCGGATGACCACCAAGGCCCGCATCGTCTGGACCCGCATCTTCATCTTTCTGATCGGCGTATTCCTGCTCGTATGGGGGCTCTGGTACGCGATGCAGCAGGACCTCTGGGACTACATGGCCATCACCGGGGCGATCTACTCGACCGGGGCCTTCGCTGTGCTGCTGGCCGGGCTCTACTGGAAACGCGCCAGCACGGTCGGCGCCTACGGCGCCCTGGTCTGCGGCTTCGTCGCTCTGCTGGGGCTCAAGCCGCTCCAGACCTGGCTCATCATCCACTTGAATCTCGAATCCCTGGTGGCGGGCTTGGGTTTCCAGGACACCGTCGGCTCCGAGTGGGTGGGCCTGTTCACCATCGCCTTGGCGGTGACGGTCATGTTCGTCGGGTCGCTGCTGTTTCCCGACCGCCGAAAGGAGGCTGCGTGATGGACTTCTGGCTGAACCTCTGGACGCTGACGTTGATCGTCGGCCTGGGCCTCTTCGCGGTGATCGCAATCGTGGTCGCCATCGGCGGCGCGTTTGACATCCGCTCGCTGTTCCGCTCGCTCAACGCCCAGCACAACCGCCGCGAACCGTAGCCCTACTCGCCGACGAACACGCCCGTTCCGTGCGTGCCGGCGTAGATCCGCTTGGGATTGTGCGGGTCCACCGTCACGCCCCAGACCCGCAAGCCGTCCAGCCCGTTCGACTTATCGCCGTACCTGGAAGCCTGCCACTTGCCCTCGGCATCCAGCGCCACCCGGTACACGCCGTCGCACTGGCTCGCCACGTATAGCACCGGCCGCTCGCCCGAGGCGTCCAGGTCCATCTCGAACGGAACCGGCACGTGGGCGATTCTGCTCCATTTCTCGCCGCCGTCCTCGCTGAGGTAGACGCCTTCGATCGGATCGGTTCGAAAGCCTCTCATCACGGTCGCGTAGACCCGCCGGCTGTCGGCCGGGTCCGGCACGAGGCAGATCACATGCCTGGCTGCGCCCTGCGGCAACCCCTGAGCCGCCAGCGATTTCCAGGTGCTCCCGTCGTCGCTGCGAAACAGGCCGTCGTCCGTGGCCACGTACAGCGGCAACGCGCCGCGACAGGCGGTCATGAAGTTGAAGACCAACTTTCCTTCCTTTGGGAGGCCGTCGGCGACCTTCCGAAAATCATCGAACTTCTGAAAGTCCATCCGATAGACGCCGTGCTGGCCGGAGGTGGCGTAAAGGTATTTCTGGGCCTGTTCGCCCTCTTGCCATTTGACGATCGCCACGTCGAGCACGGCTGAGTTGGGAAGGGCGGCGGCATACTTCTTCCTTCCTCCGATGATCCACCAGCCCTGGCCGTTAAGGTTCGTCAGCACTCCGCCTTCGCCCGTCCCACCGTAGGCGTTGCCGCAGTAGACGATGTCGGGGTTGTCCGGGTCCAGCGCCACGCCGCGGGTCGAGCCGATCAGTTCGGCGGCCACCCACGGCCCGAACGCCAGGCGCATCGACTTCCCACCGTCGACGCTCTCGAACAGCCCCCAGTCGTAGTACGAGAGCCACAGGTGGTTCGGATCGCGCGGATCGACCACGATCCGGCGCGAGCAGAGGAGCTCGATCTCGCCGCGTCCGGACCAGAACTCGTGTCCGTCGATGACCTTCCTGTCCGAGACGATCTGACGCCACGTCTTGCCGTTGTCCGAGGATTTTTTGATATCGCCCAAGTTGTCGCTGGCTGCGTAGATGACGTCGGATAACCCGTCCTTGTCGCCATCGACACCCGCTGGGCAGATATCGCAGCCGACCGAGGTGTGATTTCGGTCTCCATGCCAGATGGCATTGACGGCTGGGTCCACCATCTCGGGGCTCATGACGATCGCCCAACTCGCGCCGCCGTCGGTGCTTCGATACAGCGGCCGGCACCACTCGCGCGAGCCGGCGTAGATGACCTGCGGATTGACCGGATCGACGGCCAGGGCGAACAGGTGCGGGTCTTCCGGTATGCCCTCGTAGGCGCCCGTCCACGTCGCGCCGGCATCGTCGGACCGATACACGCCCGGCCGCAGTGTGCCGCCGCCCACCGTGGCGTAGACGACCTTTGGCTTACCGGCCACCGTCAGCACCTTCCGCGCCCGCGACTCGCCGAGTCCCGCCTGGATCGACTCCCAGCGTACGCCGCCGTCAACGCTTCGATACAACCCGTAGTCCGTCGTCGCGTACATCAACGCTGTGTCCTCACGATCGACGGCTAGGCCCAACACGTGGGCATCCGGCGGGATGTTGCGTTCTTCACTCGTATTGAGCACTTTCCACGAACCAGGCTCGCCCGATTCGCGGCTCACGTAGACACGCGGCCCGAACGCCGCCTTCCCATCCGCCGGCGGCGCAAACGTCTTGAGCTCGAAGTCCGCCGGCCGCCATTCGTAGTGCATTGAATTGGCGGCATAGACCGTTCTCGGTTCCTTCGGGTCGACAACCAGCAGGTTCAGCGCCCCGAGCTTCTCAGCCGCCTTCGTCCACGACCGGCCGTGATCGTCGGACACGCAGATCTGCCCGCGATCCGTTCCCACGACCGCGCGTCCGGTCGGCAGCACGACGATGGCGTTGACGCAGTTGCCCGCCGTTTCGCCGGCTGTGCCGATGCCCGCGTTGGCGTTGGCCCAGCTCTTGCCGCCGTCGGTCGTCACGTGCAAGCCGCCGCAGTCCAGGCCGGCGTAGACAACGTCCGGATTCGACGGGTCCACCGCCATCGCCCCCATCGTCCCGCCGCCGCCCGGGCCGATGTTACGAAAAGTCACCGCCGAACCGATGCCCGTTGCCAACAACACGATCGCCGCGCACAAAACCTTGTTCACCGAAGTCCTCCAGAGATAGTGTGAATGCTCGACATAGGTTCATTCGATGGTAGGGCGGGTGGTTCCGCGGCGAAGCCGCGGGTTCACCCGCCATTTGTCAAACCAACTCCGTCACTAATGCAAACCCGCGCCATAACGGCGCATGATCCACCAGTAGTCCGCGTCGTAGAATTGGCCCAGGCCCATGACCTCGATCGATCCATCCCAGTACAGGATGTTCATCATTCCCGAGTGCCGGCTGGCGAACCAGAAGAAGTCCGGCAGACAACTGTTGTTCTCCGACCAGCCCAGTCCGCCGCTCGCGCCGAAATAGCCCGGTGTCTGGTTCGGCACCACCTCGCCCCACAGGATGCAGTGGTTCGGATACCGGATCAGACTCAGGTTCCCACCCGGGGCTGGGTTGCCCCAGAGCCGGCTGTCGCTCACGGCTTGCCGATCGTAGAACGTCGCCACGCCGTTGATCGAATAACCCCCGCCGCCGTAGTATCCCGGCGTGGACGGACAGCGGAAGATCGGCACGTACAGGTACGTTTCCCGCGGCTTGGGCGGATCGTAGTCGAACGTCCGGTACATTCCCTGCGCGTTCGCCCAATTCATCACCGCGCAGACCCGCGTTCCCGCGTAGAAGTTGTTTTCGCCGAACAAACCGTAGTTCACCGGCCCCGTGCTGAACACCCCGTGATTCTCGTCCATGTAGATCGAGACCATCACGTGCAACTGCCGCAGGTTGCTCTGGCATAGCGCCGTCCTGGCCGCCTCCCGCGCCTGCTGCAATGCCGGCAGCAGCATCGCCACCAGCACCGCGATGATCGCCACCACCACGAGCAGTTCGATCAATGTAAAGACCCGCTCAGTCCGTATCCGCCGTTCATTCCTCATCGGGCACCGTACCTTCCTCGCCCACGAAGATGAAACTCCCGTGCGTCCCCACGTAGATCCGTCGATGATTCGTCGGATCGACCGTCACCGTCCAGCACCGGGTGTTGACCAGGCCGTTGGACTGGTTCGCGAAGGGCTCGACCCGCCATTGCTTGCCGTCCGGTTCGCGCGTCACCTTCAGCACGCCGTGGCTCTGTGAACTGACATAGACCGATGGCGTCGGCGACGCCGGATCGGCTGCGATCCCGAACGGGATCGGCACGTCCGCCGCCTTCGTCCAATGATCGCCGGCGTCCTCGCTGACGTACAGCCCGTCGGTCGCCACGAGCTGGAAGCTCTTCATCACGCTGGCGTAGATACGGCGGTGATCGGTGGGATCGACGTCCAGCGACTGCACTTCCACAATCACTTCGTACGGCGTGCCGGGTCCGGTCACCCGCCGCCAGGTCGTCCCGTCCTCGCTACGAAACAGGCCATCGGAGGCGCCGGCCACCATACCGGGCGTTCCGGGTATGTTCAGCATCACGCGGAACCCCGTCTTCTCCGGCAGACCTTCCGAAACTCGCTCCCATTCCGTCGCGTTGGCGCCGATGTCAAGCCGGTACATGCCGTGCCCGTTCGAGGCGGCGTAGAGAAACTTGCGGATACGGCCGTTCTCGGTCCATCGCGCGAGCGCCACGTCGTCCACGTGGGCGTTGGGCAGGCCGCCCTTCTCCTTGCCGCGTCCGCCGATCACGCGGAACCCTCCGCCGGTGTTGCCGCGGATCACGCCGGGTCCGGCGTTGGCGTACGCCACGTCCGGGTCGTCCGGGTCCAGGATCAGGTTGCTCGAAACGCCGGTCAACTCGCCCTCGTACCACGGTCCGCCGACCAATGCCCACGACTCCCCGCCGTCGAGGCTCTCGTGCTGGCCCCAGTCGAAATCGCACGCCCACAGGTGCTTCGAATTCCGCGGGTCCACCACGATCTTCCGCGCGCAGAGGAATTCGATCTCGCCCCGCCCGGACCAGAACGCCCGGCCGTCGACCACCTTGCGGCGCGACGTGATTTGCTGCCAATCCCTGCCCCCGTCGAGACTCCGCCAGATGATCCCGACGTTGTCGCCGAGGCAGTAGATCACATCCGACAGGCCATCCTTGTCGGCGTCGGGCCCGCCGACCCAGATCGCGGTGCCCATGGTCGCGTGGTAGCCGGTCGGGTGCCAGGTCGAGTTGCGCTCCTTGTCGGGATACTCGCTGTTGAGCAGCGTGTTCGTGTCGTACACCAGTTCCCAGTGCGCTCCGCCGTCGAGGCTGCGATAGAGCCCGCCGGTCCAGTCCATCGACCCGAGGTACAGGCAGTTGGGATTGATCGGATCGACCGCCAATGCGATGTAGGACAAACCCTGGTCGAGCCCCTTGACCATCGGCTTCCACGTCTCTCCGCGATCCAGTGACCGGTACACCCCGGAGACGATGCCCTCGACGTCGGCGGTGCGCTCGCCGATCGACGTATAGACGACGTTAGGCTTGCCCGGCACCGTCAGCACCTGCTTGCCGACCGCCCGCTTGAGCAGGTACTGGACGGTCTGCCAACTCTTGCCGCCGTCGAGGCTGCGGTACATGCCGAAATCGGTGGCGGCGTACATCAGCTTCGGATCGTGATGGTCGGCCGCCACCGTGTAAACCTGCGCGGTCGGCGGGATGTTTTGCTCCGCCTCCGCGGTGTTGAGCTTCTCCCACGAACCGGCCTCGCCCGATCGGCGGCTCACGTAGATGTCGCCCGTCCACGGCACCCAGCCGACCACCGGCTGCTCCTGCAGCGGCCGGCCGCGCATCCAAACCCCCATCCCGCTGGCCGCGTAGACAGTGTTCGGATCGTGCGGATCGGCCAGCAGAAAGCCCAGTCCCCGCGCCCCGTCAAACACCTTGCTCCAGTTTCGCCCGCGGTCCTGCGAAACGTACACCTTGCCGGTCAGCGTCGTCGCCAACGCCCGCCCGGTCGGCAGCACCAGCACGCCATGCTGATTGTTCCAGTCCACCCGGCCGTCGAAGTCGATCCCGGTGTTCGCGTTCCGCCAGGTTTCGCCGGCGTCTTGCGTTACGTGCATGCCGCCGCAGTCGAGGCCCGCGAACACCACGTTCGGGTCGGTCGGATCGGCGGCCAGACACCCAGCCGTGCCGCCGCCGCCGGGGCCAAGGTTGCGAAACTCGATCGCCGACCCGGTCGTCGTCAACGTCGCCGACAGCACCAAACAGCCCAGAAGCATTCCCATCCGTTTCGTACCGCGCGATTTTGCCATACTATGCCCTCGCGGATTGCGACGAACCGTCACTGGATGACGGACCTTCCGCTACGCCAGCGGCGGGAGGTCCGCACGAATTCCGATGCACCAGCCCGCATGGCTCTACCCGCGACATGCTCCCATCCAACCCCGCCCCCTCATCCAGGTGATCGATCAGCATTTCCGCCGCCGTCCGACCATAGGCCTCCATCTCGTAGGCGATGGCCGTCAGCCGAGGCGACGAAAACTCGCACAACCGTGAATTGCACGTCGCGATCAGACTCACCTCGCCCGGACAGCTCACGCCGCGCCGCGACAACTCGGCCAGCAGCGCCACCAGCACCTGGTCCGAACCCAGAAGCATCGTCGCCCTCGCCTCGGGCGGTGTCGCCACCCAGTAATCGACCAGCCCCGCCGCACTGTCGTAGTTGCCCAGATACCCCTGAATCCGCGGCAGGCAAAGCCGGCATTCCCGCGTCCGGCTGTCCTGCCGCATCCGTTCCAGCAGCAGCTCCGCCACCTCCGCCGCCCGCCGGCTCTGCTCGTTGCCGTACAGAATCTTCCGGTGTCCCAGCGACGCCGCGTGCCATACCGCCTGAAACAACCCGTCCACGATATCGCAGGCCACCGTCGGAATAAGACCCGCCGTCTCGACGTTGTCGCCGACCGACACGCAGGGAATCCCGAACTCGTAGAACCGCTGCACCACGCCCGTCTCGACGTAGCCGGTCAGCACCAGCCCGTCCACGCTCCGTTGGCCCACCCGTTTGGGAAACACAAACGAATCGAGGTTCGACAGGTTGTACCGGCTGATGTTCAAGCCGTAGCCTCGATGGCGGCAGGCGTCCTCCACCCCGGCCAGCACCTGCGAATACACCGCGTTGCCCCAGCCGTCGGCGATGTTGTCCGACAGGATGAACCCCAGATGCCCGGTCCGCCGCGTGGTCAACGCCTTGCCCACCGCGTCCGGATAGTACCGGCAGTCGCGGATCACCTGCCGCACCCGCCGACGGGTATCCTCCGAAACGCGGATCGACCGGAAATTCTCGTTCAGCACCGCTGAGACCACCGCGTGCGAGACCCCCGCCCGACGGGCCACCTCGCGGATCGTCATCCGCCCCGGCCCGCGCGGCCCCGGCTTGTTTTCCTGACCGTTCATACCCGGTATGGTACCAGATTAACCGGGTAATCACAAGCCCCTACCCTGAATTTCAGGGTTTTCCAAAAACGGGGGCAAAATCGCCCCAGGCAGGTGAACCTAAGTCGCTTAACCATAACGACTTATAGTGGCAACGTGGTTTGCCGCCGGCAGATCCTGCCTACGAGCGGAGCTGCACCGTGCCGGACGACTGGCGGGCGTGCTCGATCGCCGCTTGGATGAACCCCAGGTACATCGGGTCCGGCCGCAGCGGCCGCGACGTGAACTCCGGATGCGACTGGGTGCCCACGAAGAATGGATGGTCCGGCAACTCCAGAATCTGCATGATCGGCTGGCCCGGAGCCTTGCCCGAAAACACCAAGCCGCTGGATGTGAGCTTCTTGATGTACTCCGGGTTCACCTCATAGCGATGGCGGAACCGCAGGCGCGTGGTCGCCGTATCGCCGTATAACCGCGAAGCCACCGAGCCCGGCGTCAACTCCACGTCCTGACCGCCCAGCCGCATCGTCGCCCCTAACTCCTTGATCCGCAACTGCTCCGGCAGCCGGTCGATCACCGGGTGCGGGGTGTGAGGGTCGATCTCCGTGCTGTTGGCCCGCTCCAGGCCGCACTCGTGCCGGGCGTACTCGATCACCGCCATCTGAAAACCGTAGCACAATCCCAGATACGGAATCCTGTTCTCCCGCACGTGCCGCACGCACGTGATCTTGCCCTCGGTCCCGCGGGCCCCAAACCCGCCCGGCACGATCACGCCGTGCATTCCAGCCAGCTTCTGGGCCGCGTTCTCGTCGGTGACGTCCGTGGTGTCCACCCAGTGCAGCGCCACTTTCGTGCCCGTCGCCGCCCCGCAGTGCTCCAACGCCTTGATGATGCTCGCGTAGCTGTCCCGCACCGCTGTGTACTTGCCCGTGATCGCGATGTCCAGCGTCTGGTCCGCCTTGCGGATCTGTTCGGTGAACTCCCGCCAGGTCCGCCACTTCTGCTCCGTCCGCTCGCCGTCCACCTTTTCCTGCAATCCGAGGATGTCCACCACCGCGGCGTCGATCCGGCTCCTGCGGATCATCTCGGGCACAAAGTAGATGCTCTCGCAGTCGTGCATCGAGAACACCCGCTCCATCGGGACGTTGGCGTAGACCGAAATCTTCTGCCGCGCCGTCTCCCGCACCGGACTGCCCGCCCGGCAGGCGATGATCTGCGGCTGAATGCCCATTGCCATCAGGCTCCGCAGGCCCAACTGGGCCGGCTTGGACTTCTGCTCGCCCAGGCTCTGCGGCTCCAGGATGTACGTCAACGCCACGAAGCACGTCGAGCCCGGTCCCTCCTCCAACGCCAGCTCGCGGACCGCCTCGATGAAATACGCGTTCTCGAAGTCGCCGACCGTCCCGCCGATCTCCACGAACACCACGTCGGCTCCGCTCTCGAGGGCCAGCTCGCGAAGCCGCAGCTTCACCTCGCCGGTCACGTGCGGGATCATCTGCACGTCGCGCCCCTGATAGCGCCCCATCCGCTCCTTGTCCAGCACCCGGGTAAAGATCTGGCCCGACGTGCAGAAGTTCAGCTTCGAAAGGTCCTGGTCGAGCATCCGCTCGTACGTGCCCAGGTCCATGTCCGTCTCCATCCCGTCGTCCAGCACGAACACCTCGCCGTGACGGAACGGATTGAGCGTCCCGGAGTCGACGTTCAGATAACCTTCCAGCTTGATCGGGGCGACCTTTAAGCCTTTATCCTGCAGCAGCTTGGCCACGCCGGAAGAGAAGATCCCCTTGCCCAGCCCGCTCATCACGGTCCCCAGCACCACCACGAACTTGCACTGCCCGCGCTGGTAGCCCGGAGGCACCGGCGTGTACAACTCGTTGGCCGCCTTCGACGCGATCTCGTTCAAAATGTCCGTTCGTCCGATCTGCATTGGAGTTAAGCCTTTCCCGACCGCGTATACCGTTCCACAAATCGCCGGTACTGCTCCGGCGTGTCCACCCCGCCGCTGCGGTGCTCCGTGACGCCCACCTGTATCCTATGCCCGTGCCACAGGGCCCGCAACTGCTCGAGTTTCTCGATCGCTTCGACCGGCGCCACCGGCAACTGCGTGAACGCCAGAAGGAAATCCCGCCGGTAGCCGTAGATCCCCAGGTGCAGCAGATAGCTGAAACCCGCGGGCAGGCCGGCCACCCCGTCCCGCGGGAACGGGATCAGGCTTCGCGAGAAGTACATCGCGTTTCCAAGCCGGTCGCAGACCACCTTGACCATGTTCGGGTTGGTCGGGTCGTCCTGCGGCCCGAACGGCGCCGCCAGCGTCGCCATCGGCGCTTCGCCATCGGCCAGCAACTCGACCAACTGGTCAATGCTCGACGGCGAGATCTCCGGCTCATCGCCCTGGACGTTGACGATCAGTTTCCCTTCGTCCAGATCCCTGGCCACCGCCGCCACCCGATCCGTGCCGCTCGGCAGTTCCGGATCGGTCAACACCACCTCGCCGCCGAAGCTGCGCACCGCCTCGACCGTCCGAGGATCGTCAGCGGCCACGATCACCCGGCGGACGCGGGTCGCGCGGCTCACCTGGTCGTGAACGTGCTCGATCAGGTACTTGCCCGTCTCGCGGGCCAGGATCTTGCCCGGGAATCGCGACGACGCATACCGGGCCGGAATAATCACCACAGCGGCAGTCAACACAAAGAGTCCGTCTGCAAAAAGGGGTTTTTGAGGAATCTAACGACCAGACCACCGCTTGTCAACCATCCACCGCCCGCATTCGCCTTTATTCTGGCCTCTGACTTCCTGCTTCTGGCTTCTCCATCAGTTCTCGTGTTCCACGAACGCCCGATAGACCTCCTCGGACGTCTTCGCCTGGCTGATCTTCTCGCGGAACGACGGGGTGGTCATGAGCCGGCTTAGGCGGGCCAGGGCCTGGATGTGCGGACCGGTCTGGTCGATGTCCGACCCGAACAGCACCACGAAGTTCACCGGCTGACCGTCGATGCTCTCGAAGTCGATCGGCATTTTCGGCTTGCCCGCCGCTCCTACCAAGCCGCCCAGCCCGCCGCACTTGCCGTGCGGGATGGCCAGCCCTTGTCCGATCCCCGTGCTCCGGGTCGCCTCCCGGGCCAGAACCGCCTCAAGCAGCGGCTTGGGATCGGTGAGCCTGCCCGCGTCGCACAGGGCCTGAACCAACTCCTCGATCGCCGCCTGCTTGTCCGTCGCCGACATCGGCACGACAATGCAGTCGGCACTAATGACCTCGCTAAGCTTCTTCATATCTGCTTATGGATAATGGATATAACCGGTAACCAATGTCCCAGTGCTAAGTATATTTCCCGCCCCGCCCGCCATCAAGGGCAATCGGATTCTCTTCCGCCCGGCCTCCGCCGCCCGCAGCGGCCAAAAACGCCCGCCTTTCCCGTTGATATTGGGCCGGTCCCTTCCTAAAATCTTGAAGGTAGCGAAAATCTTCCGACGCATGTCGGTCAACGAGTTTTGGCCGTGCTAGGCGGGGCGCTTGCGGTGCCCTCGTCCGCCTTCGGGCGGATGCCCGAAATCCGCCATATGCGGGGCTGAACGCTTTCCGAGGCCGTTAACTGCGGGTCGACTGTCGGTGCCGGGTGTTGAGGTTCAGGTCCTGCGCAACGGCGGATTTGGACAACGGGTCAGGTCCTGACGGAAGCAGCCCACCCAGACACCTCCGGGTGCCGCAGATCAACCTGGGCTGAGCCTGCAACGCCGGTGGCGGCTCGCAAGTGACGGTCGACGAGAGATGCACGGCCAATAATATTTATCGAATCAGCAGCGGCTCGGACGTCCGCTGCGATGGGCAGGTTCCAAACCGACGCAGGCCTCTGAAAGTCTGATATGAGCTATACCGTTCTCGCCAGACGATACCGGTCGCAGGACTTCGACGAACTGGTCGGTCAGGAAGCGGTGGCCACCACCCTCAAGAACGCCATCGAGGCTGACCGGGTCGCCCATGCCTACCTCTTCACCGGCACCCGCGGAGTCGGCAAGACCTCCGCCGCCCGCATCCTGGCCAAGGCCCTCAACTGCGAAAAGGGCCCGACCCCCAACCCCTGCGGCCAGTGTCCCATGTGCACCGACATCGCCCGCGGCGAGGACGTCGACGTGATCGAGATCGATGGGGCCAGCAACACCAGCGTCGATGACGTCCGCGAGCTCCGCGGCAACGCCATCTACCGGCCGTCCCGCGCCCGATTCAAGATTTACATCATCGACGAGGTCCACATGATCTCCACCAGCGCCTTCAACGCCCTGCTCAAGACGCTGGAAGAGCCGCCAAGCCACGTCAAATTCATCTTCGCCACCACCGAACCCAACCGGGTCCCGGTCACCATCCAGTCCCGCTGCCAGCGGTTCGACTTCCGCCCGATCGCCAAGGATAAGATCGCCGAGCAGCTCCGGATGATTCTCAAAAGCGAAAAAGTGCAAGCCGACGACCAGGTCATCGACCGCGTCGCCCGCCTTGCCAACGGCTCCATGCGCGACGCGTTGAGCCTGATCGACCGCCTGCTCTCGCTTGGGCAAAAGAAGCTCACCGCCGAGTTCGCCGAGCAGTTCCTGCCCGTCCACCCGGTGGATCAGTACGCTGAACTTGTCCAGACATTTCTCGACGCCGACCCCGCCGCCGCCATCCGCAAGACCGAAGCCATCCTCGCCACCGGAACCTCGCCCAATGACTTCTGCTCCGCCCTGGCGGAGTACCTCCGCGACGTGATGCTCGCCAGCGCCTGCGACGACGGGACCGATCTGCTGGCCAGTCCCGCCTCCGCCCACGAGACCATCCAGCGCCAGGGCAAGCACCTGCGGCCCCTGATCTGGGCCTACGGCATCACCGCCGTCGAGGAACTGGCCCGCGGAGTCCGCTTCTCCGAGCAGCCTAGGGCTCTGATCGACTCGGCCATGGTCACCTTGACCAGCCTGCCCCAACTGGTGGACCTGGCCGCCGCTGCACCGCCCGGCGGACAACCCGCCGCCTCCAGGCCCGAAACCGCCCAGGCGGATCGGGCAAAAAAAAAATCCGCCCCGGCCGCACGATCTAGCTAGCGACCAGACCCCGCCGACCCAGGACGAACCGGCCAGCCCCGAACCCGTCTCGCCCGCCACCTACCAAGCCGCCATGAACGAACCGATCGTGCGACGCCTCATCGACGTCTTCGAAGGCCGCCTCATGGACATTCGCCCCGCCAACCGCCGCTGAGCCCCGTTCCGCAAGATTTCCCGCGATTTGCTTTTCTCCACGACATATTGAACACTTATAGCGAAGGACGCGGATTTGCGAACCTCAGTGAATACACGGACTTCGAACAGCGAATTGCTTTGGCGGTCGTAGGAGAAGGCCCCGATCTCCTAGTAGCGGCCGGGCGGCGCCGAAATGCGTCGCCCGGTCTTTTTCTATCTACCCAAGTCCGATAATCGTGTCGCTATTGGTGTCATTTAACACTTATTATACCAGCTTGTCGATTGGCCGCTTCTCTGTCTACTTCCGCAAAAACTGAAAAACCCACCCCTCCGCTTCGTCATTATTATGAGGTCCCCGTTGCGGGCGAGGCCCGGGACTTTTGCGTTGACAAGGCCTTTGACACAAAGGTAATATTGACCCAGATTTATCCTTAGGGCTGCATGGCTCCCATCTGAGGAAGGAGGCCCCCGTCATGGGTTCTCAGAAATGGTGTGGCTTGGCGGCGGTGGTAGTGCTGTTGGCGGCGGCAGGCGCCTTGGCCCAATCCACTCCGAACGCCAAGTGGACGTTCATGGTCTATCTCGATGCGGACAACAACCTCGAGGAAGTAGGTATTGACGACTTTCTCGAAATGGCCGAGGTCGGAAGCACCGACAACGTTCAGATCGTCGTCCAGTTCGACCGCGTCGCCGGATACAGTTCCGAGTACGGCGACTGGACCGGCACCAAACGATTCCGCGTCACCGCGGGTATGGAACCGACCACCGCCAGCGCCGAGGAAGATCTCGGCGAGGTCAACATGGGAGACTCCAACTCCCTGGTCGATTTCATCGACTGGGCCAAGGACGAGTACCCAGCCGACAACTACGTCCTGGTCCTCTGGAACCACGGCAGTGGATGGCACAGCCCCGGCCCCGAAGCCGAGCCTCCGGCGAAAGCCGCTGAGAGTCCTGTGACCGCCCCAACCCGCGAGTCGCCCTTCACCGCCGTCTGCGAGGATGTTACCGACGCCGATACCCTCTACAACAAGGAGGTTCGCCAGGCCCTCGAAAGCGCCGGAGCTGACATCCGCATCCTCGCCTTCGACGCGTGCCTGATGGGCATGCTCGAAGTCGCCTACGAGATGCGCGACGTCGCCGACATCCTGGTCGGCTCGGAGTTGACCGAGCCGGGGCCCGGCTGGGCCTACGACACGCTGCTGCAGGACCTCGTCGACGACCCCGAAATGACCGGCAACGAGTTGGCCGCCGCCATGGTCGATCATTACATGGAAAGCTACGACAACTCCTCCGTCAACCTCTCAGCCATCGACCTGTCCAAGGTTGCCGCGCTGGCCGAGGCGACCTTCGATCTTGGCGATTCCCTCGTCGCCAACTGGGCTCACGACGATCACACCGAAATGGAGCAGGCCGCCACGCTGGTCCTCAACCGCCTTGACGAGGCCGTCATCGCCAACGGATTCGATCCGGCAACCACGCCGAACGCCAACGGCCTGGCCGTCTACTTTCCGCTCCAGGACGTCTGGTTCGACGACGACTACAGCCCGGTCAACATCCTTTTCGCCTCCGGTTCGTGGGATGAGTTCGTCCAGCAATATTACATTGCCATGGAGAGTTCCTGGGTCCGCAACATTCGGCTGGTCGTCCAGTCCTTCGACGACGGCTACGGCAGCAACATCGACCTTGGGCACTTCGCCGAACTGGTCGTCGATCCGCCGGTGACCATCGACTACTACACCCAGGAGATCACCAGCGAGACGTCTTTCGAGGAGGTCGGGACGCCTCGCGGCTGGCATGCCGACGACACCCATTGGGGCTACGACCTGCCCTTCCCCTTCACGTATTTCGGCCAGAGCTACAGTCGTATCTGCATCAGCTCCAACGGCTACATCCTTTTCCAAAGCTCCTGCGCCTCGCTCTCCGACTACACCAACAGCGAGGCGGAGTTCATCGCCCAACCCATGGTCGCCGCCATGTGGGACAACATCGTCACCGATGAAACCAACCAGGTCGGTGAGGATATCTACATCGAAGAGTCCGCCGAGCGCGTGGTCATCCGCTGGGTCGGCGAGCTCTACTCCAGCCGCCACCCGGTCAACCTTGAAATGGTTCTCCAGTCCAACGGCATTATCGAGTTCCGCTACGGGTCGGGCAACATCAACCTGAGCCCCACCATCGGAATCTCCGCCGGCGACGGGGCCAACTACTATTTGGCGCCTTATAACAACGTTTCCAACCTCGGTATGGCCCAGACCGTCCGCTACGTTCCGGTCGGACTGATCGATCCACCCACCAGCGTCAGCGCCGCGCCGGGCGACGGATGCGGCAACGTGGTGCTCAACTGGACCGCCTCCGAGGGCGCCACCGGCTACAAGGTCTTCTACCGCGAAGACCAGGCCGGCCCGCCCTGGGCGCCGCTCAACGACGGCGATCCCGCCAGCGGCGAGAGCGTCGGCAACGTCACTTCCGTCGCCATCAGCGGACTGGCCGCCGGCCAGACCTACCACTTCGCCGTCACCGCCTTCGACGCCGACTTCGAAAGCACGTACTCCGAGTCCGACTCCACCCTCACCGGCACCACCTGCGCGTTCCGCATCACCAGCCAGGTCGACGAAGGCGCCGGCGAACTGACCTGCGATCCGCCCGGCCCCACCTACACCTACGGCCAGATCGTCAACCTGACCTTCAAGCCCACCACCTGTTACCGCCTGCGCGGATGGGTCGGCACCGACGATGACTCCTCGACCAGCCTGAACAACACCATCCGCATGACCGACGACCGCGCCGTCGGCGTCGATACCGTCATCAGCACCCACGTGGTCAAGACCAAGATCCTCGGCGGCCACGGCAGGATCTGCTGCGAACCGCAGCAGTACAGTTACCAGTGCGGGGAAAACATCGCCCTCACCGTTCAGCCGGAATGGGGCTACCGCGTCCGCGCCTGGCACGGCACCGACAACGACGCGTCCACCGACACCACCAACAGCTTCGTCGTGGACGACGACAAGGAGATCATCGTCGAACTCGAACCCGTCGCCTACAACCTGAACATCAACGTCCCGACCGGCCACGGCAAAGTCCTGACCCAGCCCGAAGGGTCCAACTTCGGACCCGGACAGACCGTCCTGCTGATGGCTGTGCCCGACTGGGACTACCGCGTCAAGTCGTGGAGCGGCGCCCGATACGACAACACCACCGGCTACCTCAACGTCGTCCCCATGGACGGCCACAAGACGGTCACCGTCGAGTTCATGAAGATCCCCGAATTCAAGCCGCCGGACATCGTCACCTACACGCTGCAGGCCAACGTCGCCGACGGCGAAGGCCGCGTCGAACCCGACCTGAAGGTCTGCGCTCCCGGCGAGACCGTCACCCTTCTGGCCACCCCGGCCTCCGGGTGGCGGGTCAAGAGCTGGACCGGCACCGACGATGACGCATCGACCGAGAACTTCAACGTCGTCACGGTCGACGCCGACACCGTCGTCAGCGTCGAATTCATGCCCGCCCCAACGCCCGAAGGCGATCCCAACGATCCCAACAGCGGCGGGAGCGGCGGCAACCAGGATCCAATCAGCGCCGCCTGCGCTATGCTCGCCACCGTCCTCCTCGGCGCCGTCCTCCTCGGCTTCCTCGCCATCGCCGCACCGGGCCTGCGAGCCAAAGAGGACTAACGAACTACACCAACAAACAACAGACCCACAGCATCAAGCAAAGACCCACGGCCGGCCACCCCGGCCGTGGGTCTTTTTACCGTGCCAAACCTCCACGCGAGCCGCCCACACGCATTGTCATCCGTCCTCCGACTCCGCTGCCCTCTGCCTGTATTCTGAGTTCCGACCGCCAAATTCCTTCTTCCTCCTTCCAGCTTGACCCGCTATATTCCTGGAAACTCGGGACAGAGCGAAAGGCGTTCCATGACAGCACAATCGATCGTTCGCGATGACGGATGCGTGGAGGTCTCGCACGGTTGGGGGATTCCGTTTGGCGGGATCGGGACCGGTTACAGCGTATTCGGCCAATACGGTTACATCCGGCAGAATTTCGATTCGACGCCGGACTACGGCTCAGCCGACTACAACCTCAACCCGCGCCACGAGTGGGATTACGCGGGCGACCCGCACGAGACGCCGGACCTGGCCTTCTGCCTGACCGAGCAGGACCGCCGCTACGTCCTCCAGCAGACGCCGCTGCCGTGGCTGACCAGCGCCAAGCCGTTCGACCGCGTCCGGGCCTTCGCCCTGTTGCCCAAGGGGCTTTTCCTGTTCGAGCAGTCCGATCTGCAACTCGAGATCGCCCTGACCGCGTTCTCGCCGATGATCCCGCACGACCTGGACAATTCCAGCATTCCGGTGCAGGTCTTCGACTTTGTTCTGACCAACCGGGCTGAGCGGCCGCGGCGGATTCGCCTCGACCTTCGCCATCGCCGCCGCGTCTTTCCGCGCGAGGGTCATCTGCTCTACCACGACCCGCACGGCCAGATCGCCTTGGCCTGTGTCGGCGGCTTGGTCGATTATCCCACCGTCGGCCGTGAGGTCGAGCTTCAGCCTGGCGAATCGCAGACTGTCCGCTTCGTGGTCGCGTGGCACTACCCGCACTTCAAGACCAACTCACCCAACGCCGCGGCGATCCACCGCCGCTATTACACCCGCGCGTTCGCCGACGCCGCTGCGGTCATCGAACGGGCTGTGAACTGCGCCGACGATTGGTCAGCCGCCATCGACCGCTGGCATCAAAGCTACCGCGTGCCGGCCCCGTTCAAGCGAGTCTGGCTCGCCTCGCTGGCGTCGGTGATGACATCGACCATGCTCAGCGACGATCCGTACTTCTACGAAGTCGAAACGCCGCACCGCCACGTCTGCACCATGGACGTCAACGTCTACAGCTCGTGGCTCTACATGATCAACTGGCCGCAAATCGAACGCATGGAGATGGACCAGTTCCTCTCCGCCATTCCCACCGAGGGCGAGCGCAAAGGCTACGTCTGGCACTCGCTGTGGGACGATCCGGCCCACTACGTCGAGGAGCCGACCTTCCTGGTCCGCGTGTGGCGCGACGCGCTGTGGTTCAACGATCAGCCGTGGATGGCCAAAGCCTTTCCGCACGCCGTCAACGCCGCCGAGTGCGTCTATCGCACCGGCAATCACCGGCGTCTGCTCGTCTCGACCCACGGTAACCAGAGCTACGACGTCTGGAAGATGCCCGGCATCAGCGCCTACGTCAACCTGCCGTGGCTCTACGGCCTTGGCGGCCTCGCCTGCATGGCCCAGCGCCTCGGCCGGTCGCCGCAGCTTGACGGCCAACCCGTCGGCGATTTCATCGAGGCCGCCGCCAAGAACTTCGATGAGCTTCTCTGGAACGCCAGCGGCGGCTACTGGAACTGCTTCCACCGCACACCGGACGCCAGCCGACTCAGCACGCCCGATTCGCTGTTCACCGATCAGCTATTCGGCCGGTGGGCCGTGCTGATCGACGCGAATGTGCCCGACCTGCTGCCGCGCGAGAAGGTCGAACAAGCCCTGCTGACCCTCTATCGCCACAATCTCATTGAGGATCCGAAGGCCGGTTTCCGCGGCTGGGTCAACGGTCTGCTGCCAGGGCGGCGGCGCGATACCACCGGCTTCGACGCCGAAACCGCCGGTTACCACGCCTACGTCTGCTGGATCTGCGCTCAGCTCGATCTCGGTTCGCTGCTCGGGCACGTCGGCCGCGAAGCCGAATCGCTCGACGTCTTCAACTCCTTCGAGGCCAGCCTGCACAACAATCACCTGGCCGTCGGCGAATACAACCAGTCCATCGACGACGACCTGAACACCCGAACGCTTCCCGAAGAGCCCGGCAAGGACACCCCGCGCTTCCCGCCGTACCCTCGCTACAAGTGCGCGTGGGAATACCTCGTCCGCATCCTCGGTCTGTCGATGGACTTCGAGCATTTGCACTTCGCCCCGTTCAGGACCATCGACTTCGCCGTCGACGGCCTCCGCATTGCCGAGACTACCGTCAACATCCGCGTTCAACGCGGCTGGACGAGAATCCTCGTCGACGGCCGGCAAGGCGCCGCCGTCCCGCGCGACAACCAGACCCACACCGTCGAATGCATCATCTAAAACCAAAGGACTCGATCATGACCGCCGACACCAACATCGCCCAAGCCTCGATCAGCTTCCGCATCGGCACGCCGCTCTGGATGCCCGAGCCGCGCTTCCGCGAGTTGCTCGAACTGTTCCGCAAGTACCGCGGCGTCACCGATGAGATCACCTTCTTTACCTCCGAGACGCACCCGCCGCTGCCGCTGGAGGTGATCCGCCGGCGCTCCGAACTGCTCGTTAGGCGCATGGTCGACGCGCGGACGCTCGGCTGCCGATCCGGCATCAACATCCTCGCGACCATCGGGCACCACGAGGAAAACCTGCCCAACTCTCTCCAAGCCGACTACCCGCGGGCCACCGATATCGACGGCCGCGCCAGTCTCGGCTCGTTCTGCCCGAGCGATGAGCCCTTCCGACGCGACTACGTCGTGCCCGTCTACCAGGCCCTCGCCGCCGCTGAGCCGGACTACATCTGGATCGACGACGACGTCCGCCAGTTCGGCCACCTGCCGATCCTCTACACCTGCTTCTGCGACGCCTGCATCGAACGCTTCAGCCGCGAAATCGGACAGGCCTTCACCCGCGAGTCGCTCAAGCAGGCCATCAACGACGCCCCGCTCGCCGACAAACTCCAACTCCGCCAACAGTGGCTCGTCCACCAGCGCCGCATCATCCACGAGCTCTTCGCACTGATCGAGCAGACCGTCCACGCGGTCAAGCCCGGCCTGCCGCTTGGCTTCATGACCGGCGACCGTTTCTGGGAAGGCTACGACTTCGACGGCTGGACCGACACGCTGGCTGGGCCCGAGCGGGCCGAGGTCCTCTGGCGGCCCGGCGGCGGCTTCTATCGCGATGAGTGCATGTCCGGCCTCGTCGATAAGTCTCATGCAGCCGGCCGCCAGTGCGCGTTCCTGCCGCCGACCGTCGTCCGCATCCAGTCCGAGATCGAGAACTTCCCCTACCAGCGGCTCCGCAAAGCCGAGCACGTCACCGCCCTCGAAGCCGCCTCGCATATCGCCGCTGGATGCACCGGCGCTGCGTTCAACGTCCTGTCGATGTACGACGAACCGCTCGACGAGTACCATCCGCTGGTCGCGACGCTGTTGCGCCATCGGCCTTTCTTCGACCGCCTCGCCGTCGCCTTCCAGCGGTCCGCGTGCCTCGGCGTCCGCACCGGCTGGAATAAGGACACCGCCGCCTGCACGAATCTCGACTCCGGCGACTGGTTTCACCCGGATGATCCGCTCGCCTGGCTGGGTCTGGGCCAGAACGAGTTTTTCGAACTCGGCATTCCCGCCGCCTACGCGCCCGACGGCGCCTGCGTCACGCTCCTTTCCGGCACCCAGCCGTACGCCTTCTCGCACGGCCAACTCGAGAAGCTATTATCCGGTGGCGTCATGCTCGACGGTCCCGCCTTGGAGAATCTCAATCGCCTCGGCTTCGGCGAATTGACCGGTTTTGCCGTCAAGGGTTCCTTCGACCGCGACGCCATCGAGCAGCTTGCCGACCACACACTCAACGCGCCCTTTGCCGGACGATGCCGCGACGGACGACAGTCCTTTCATCCCGGCATCGCTTACGCCCTGGAGCCGACCGATGCGAACGCCCAAACCCTCTCGCGCCTCATCGACTACGCCGCCCGCCCGCTGGCCGGTTGCGCTGCCGGCGTCTTTGAAAATCGCCTCGGCGGCCGCGTCGTCGTCGCCGGCTATTACCCTTGGCAGCACCTCCAGAATCTTTCGAAGGCCACGCAGATCAAGACACTTGTCCGCTGGCTCTCGAAGGACGCGCTGCCCGCCCTGGTCCAAAGCTACCACAAGATCAACCTCTGGACCCGCCGCACCGCCGACGGCCGGATCGCCACTGCCCTGATCAACGCCAGCCTCGACCCCGCCGAAAACATCCAACTCCTGTTACAGACGCAGGATACGAAGATCGCCGCTGTGGATATGTCCAACCGTGAGCAATCGCTCGTCACTGAACCCGCCACCGGCCCATACCGCCGCCTCACCATCCCGCGCCTCGCGCCCTGGCACATGGTTTTGCTGCTATAAGCAGTAATCGCTTTTGCTCGCTAACTAAACTTTCAAGACCTGACCCCATGGGGTCAGGTCTTGAAAGTTTAGTTAATCGTCCGACTTCTCTGCCTGCTGACCTGAAGCGTTAGCGTCCCACCCCTCGAGCACGATGAAGGGACTTCGAGAACGCGCCGTAGCATTCTTACGGGGAGCCGGCGACCCAGAAGTCATTCGGGCCGTCGTCGTAGAGGTTCCTTCCCCAGATATCGCGATGATTAGCAGCCAGGTCGCGGATGTGCATGGGTTCGGTGTGGCCGTCGACGAAGGTAACGTTGGCTTGGCGGTGGTGGCGGGCGCCGACGCCGTTGTACGACTCGACTTCCGGGACGGCGGCGTTTACGTACGCGCTGCTGTCGGGATAGCCGTCGCCATCGGTGTCCAGATCGGCTGGAAACGTGACGAAGTCGTACAGCCAGGGGCTGCAGAGAGTCTCGCTCCGGGCGATGATGCCCGACGGATCCGGAATGCCAGGATCACGGATGCCCGAACACGATCTTCTTGACCTCAACCCCTTCGACGGCGTTGAGCTTCTCGAAAAGCTCCTGGCACTTCGCCTCGTCGCCGAACATCTCCAGCACCAGCAACCCGTTCGGCGAGCAGGAGTTCTGGTCCACCTCGTGCAAACCCAGGCGGGTCTTGATGTAACAGCCGTACTCGCTCAGCAACTGCTGAACCGTCGGGACGTGCCGGATCCGCTCGGTGATGTGAACTCCGAAGATCAAGTGGTTTCTGACGTTCATATTCCACCCTTGCCTGAAAAGTCCTTCGCACAACTCCGCCCGGCCGCGCCGGCCGGAGACGCCGCCGCCATTGTACCGTTCATCCCGTTCCGCTGCGACCGCCGTTTCGGCGAATTTGGGGTCAGGTCTTGAAAATTAAGTTAACGTGTCGCATCCGATCCGCCCCCCAAACAATTGCCCCGGACCGGAAATCGTTTCCCGGTCCGGGGCCGTGGATGGATACTCAACACTCGATTGTAAGCCCGCCGTCAGGCGATGTACTTGCCGCGCGGCGTGTAGCCGGTGTGCAGCAGCTTGTGGCTCAGGTGCCCGCACGGGCCGTCCTTGAGGAACTTCTGGTACATCATCAGCACGGCGGGGTTCTCGTGCGACTTGCGCACCTTGTACGCGGCGTCCTCGGCGTAGATCGCCTTGGCCCGCGCCGCCCGGATCGCCGGGCTCGTTGGGATCGGCTGACCGCCGCCGCCCAGGCACCCGCCCGGACAGGCCATGAACTCGATGAAGTGGCACTCGCTGAACTTGCCGCCCGCCTTGATGTCCTCGAGCACCTTCTTGGCGTTCGCGGTCCCGTGGCAGATGCCCACCTTCAGCGTGGCGCCCTTGAGCCAGTCCCAACTGTCGACCAAGCCCTTGAGAATCTCCGGCACTGGCCCGACCGCGGTGATCGGCAGCTCAGCGTACTTGACGCCCTCAAACCCGCGCACTGGAATGACGTTGGCGTGATCGAAAAGGTTCTCGATCTTCACGCCGCAGACCAGCTCGACCACCGTCCGGATCGCCGCCTCCATCACGCCGCCGGACGCTCCGAAAATCACGCCCGAACCCGTCGCCGACCCGAACGGATCGTCGAAGTCGCTCTTGGGCATCGCGGGCAGGTCGATCCCCGCCTCGCTGATCATCTGGGCCAGTTCGCGGCTGGTCAGGCCGTAGTCCACGTCCTTATAGCCGCTGTCCGTCATCTCCGGCCGGTTGCACTCGAACTTCTTCGCCGAGCACGGCATCAGGGCCACGCTCACGATGTTCTTCGGATCGATCCCCTTCTCCTGGGCGTAGAACGTCTTGATCAGCGCCCCGAACATCTGCTGCGGGCTCTTGGCCGACGAGACGTGTGCCAGCATCTCCGGATAGAAGTGCTCGATGTACTTGACCCAGCCGGGCGAACAGCTCGTAAACTGCGGCAGCGCCACCGAACTGTCCTTGTCCACCAGCGCCTTCTTCAGCCGGATCAGCAACTCCGTGCCTTCCTCGATGATCGTCAGGTCCGCTGTGAAGTTCGTGTCGAACACCTTGTCGAACCCGCAGCGGCGAAGCGCCGTGTTCAGCTCGAACGTCACCGCCGTGCCCGGTTCGAGCCCGAAGCACTCGCCGATCGCCGCCCGCGGCGACGGAGCGGTCTGAATCACCACGTGCTTCTCCGGGTCGTCGATCGCCGCCCAGACCTCGTCGGTCGGGTCGTTGGCCCGCAACGCCCCGGTCGGACAGCGGTTGATGCACTGTCCGCAGTTGATGCAGACCACCTCGCCCAGGGGCTTGTCCATGAACGTGCTCACCGTCGCGTGCGAACCGCGCTGCGTCACGTCCAGCACGCCGACTTCCTGGAGATCGATGCACGTCCGCACGCACCGCCGGCACATCACGCACTTGTTCATGTCGCGGACCACCGCGTAGCTCGACCGGTCCACCTCGTGCTCCGGCTTCGCCATCTGGCCAAACCGGAACGTATCGACCCCGTACTCCTTCGCCAGCGCCTGCAGCTCGCAGTTGTTGTTGCGCAGGCACGTATAGCACTGCCCGTAATGCTTCGAAAGCAGCAGGTCCACCACGTGCCGACGCGCCCGCCGCACCTTCGGACTGTGCGTCCGCACCTTCAGCGGCGAGGTGATCGGATACGCGCACGACGCCTGAAGCGTCCGCTGGCCCTCGATCTCCACCACGCACACCCGGCACACGCCCGCGATGCACAGGTCCTCGTGATGGCACAACGTCGGAATGCGGATGCCCAACTGCTCCGCCGCCTCCAGAATCGTCGTGCCCAGCGGGACCTTGATCTCGTTGCCGTCTATCGTCACCGATACCTGGCCGCCGATCGCGCCGGGGTCCTTGGCCTTCGCCGACGGACCCGGCCGCTGGCTGACCGGAGCTCGTGTTTCCGCGGTTTTCTCTGCCATGCGTCAACTCCTTGCGGTTGAAAATGTCAGTTGGACCCGTTCGTCCGGCCCATGATCTCGTCCCGGAAATTCGCCACGATCGAAAGAAACGCGTTCGCGCTCGACTGGCCCAGGCCGCACTTGCTCGCCACCTGCATCGTCTCGCCCAGCGAGCACAGCTCGCGCAGGTAACGCGTCGAGCACCGCCCGCCCTCCAGCAGCTCCACGCCCTCCAGCAGCTTCGCGTTGCCTTCGCGGCACGGCGTGCACTGCCCGCACGACTCGTCCACGAAGAACTCCAGGAAGTTCCGGGCCACCTTCAGCATGTCCCGCTCCGGACCGAATACGATGATCGAACCGCCGGTCGGAATGTCCTCGAACGCGATCGTCCGTTCGAACTGCGAAGCCGGCACGCAATGGCCCGACGCCCCGCCGATCTGCACCGCCTTGGCCCCTTCGCCGCCCACCTCCTTGAGCAATTGTGAGACCGTGATGCCCATCGGAAACTCGTACACGCCGGGTTTCGCGCAGTCGCCCGACACGCTGAACAGCTTCAAACCCGACGACTTGGCCGTCCCGATGCCCTTGAACCACTCCGGGCCCTTGCCCAGAATGCACGCCACCCACGCGAACGTCTCGACGTTGTTGACGATCGTCGGACGTCCCTCAAAACCGGTGTCCACCGGGAACGGCGGACGGTTACGCGGCTCGCCGCGATTGCCTTCCATCGACTCGATCAGCGCCGTCTCTTCGCCGCACACGTACGCCCCCGAGCCCATCCGGATCTCGACGTCGAAGTCGAACCCTTCCTTGCCCATCACGTTGTGGCCGAGTGTGCCCTCCTTGCGGCGCTTGGCCAGACACGCCTCCAGGCCCTCCCGCAGATACGTGTACTCGGCCCGAAGGTAGAGCACGCCGCGGCGGGCCCCGATCGCATACCCGCCGATCGTCATCCCTTCAAACACCAGATCCGCATAGTCAGAGAGAATCACCCGGTCCTTGAACGTCCCCGGCTCGCCCTCGTCCGCGTTGCACACCACGTACTTCTCACCGCTCCGGGCCGCCGCCGCGAAGTTCCACTTCACGCTCGTCGGAAACCCCGCCCCGCCACGGCCGCGAAGGCCCGATGCGTCCAGCGTCCCGATCACGTCCGCACGGCTCCGGCCCAGCGCAGCCTTGAGGCCCGCATCCGCCGCCACCGTGTCGTACGTCAACTTGCCCGTCGTTGTCTGCACCATGCTAGTGGCCCTCCTTATGCGAAGCCGACGCCGCGCCCGCGTACTGCGTCACCGTTCGGCGGCACGCCTCGATGATCGCGTGCACCTTCTCCGGCGTCACCTTCGTGTGCACCTCGTCGTTGACCAGCATCGCCGGCCCCTGGTCGCACATGCCCAGGCAGTTGGCCCACTCCAAGGTAAACATCCCGTCCCTGGTCGTCTGGCCGAAGTCAATCTCCAGGTCGTTCCGCAACTGCTGGGCCACCCGCCCCTTGCCCGCCATGTCGCACGCAATCGTCTGGCACAGCCGGATCACGAACCGCCCCTGCGGCTTGGTGTCCAAGAAGCTGTAGAACGTCACCACCCCGTAGACCTCCACCGGGTGGATGCCCAGCATGTCCGCGACCTGCTGCATCGCAAAGTCCGACACGCAGCGGTACTTCTTCTGAACATTCTGCAAAATCGGCATCAGGGCGTCCCGCCCGCTGCCGTACTGCGACACCCATTCCTGGATGTCCTGTTTCATCCGTTCCTGTTCCGTCACCAGCATGCCGTTAGCCCTCCTTCTTCAGTAGTTCGTCGACCTTCGAAACCAGCGTGGACGGATCCAACGGCTTGGCCAGGAATTCATCCACCGGAACCACGTCCTCGTCCTTCCCGAAGTCCATGCCCGTCACGTGCGAGAGGTTCGTCAACATCAGGATGGGAGCGGAAAAACCGCTGCGACGCAACTCCTGGGCCATCGCCACCCCGTCGTCCGGACGGTCCATCATCACGTCCAAAATCAACAAATCGGGATTCTGCTTCGAAATCGCCGACATCCCCTCCTGCCGGCTGCCCGCCGATGAAATCTGGTGACCCGCTCGCTCCAGAGGGATCCGGCTCGCCTCCACCACGTCCGGATCATCGTCAATGATGAGTATCCTGGCCATCCACGTCTCCTTTCGAACTTATAGTCTATAAACTAAAATCGCCACACAGGCGATCAGAAGACCGGATTGTTAAGTGTTATAATAGAAAACACCGTTCAGTTATACTCAACGCTCAGGCATTCGCTGTGAAAAAATTCACAACTACACCCTTAATTCTAGCCCCTCGCCCGTATTTTTCAACCCCTTTTCTCCCCGAATTCCTCAAAAAACACCCCGGTCGATAGGATTGGCGTCTCACGAAAACCTATGCTATCCTTGCATTTGGAAGAACGCAACAATTTCATACGAACAATGATCGTGCAAGAGGTGAGAAAACCCCAAACGCCACCAAACGCCAGCGGAATTAAATGTTACTTATATTCACTTTCACTGCCCCATGACGGCAGTCTCCCCTTTGAACGGCCCAACCTGACATAAACCACCCCTTGGGACCACTTCAAGTCCCCTCCGAAGGCCGGTAGAACCACACCAACGCCAGCAGCCTAGCCCGCCAGGTGATTGACCAGCGTCTTGACCCCAAGCCCCGTCAGGGCCACCCCGCCCGCCAGCAGCGCCCATCGCCCAAGAATCCCACCAAGCCGGCGGCCGAACTCCAACCCCACGACCGCCAGCCCAGCCGTCATCACCGCCAGAACCACCGCCGCCAACCCGATCGGCTGGCCCGTCAACCCCAGCGACCCGCCGACCGCCAAAGCGTCGATGCTCGTCGCCACCGACAAGACAACCAGACTTAACCCCCGCGACGGATCCGAACTGTACGTCGGAAGTTTGCCCTCGTACCACTCCCACAGCATGTGCCCGCCGATCGCCCACAGCAACCCCGCCGCCAGCCAATGGTCGTAAGCCGACAGGTACTGGTTGATAAACGCCCCGGCCTCGTATCCCAAAACCAGGAGACCGACCTGAAACAGCGTGAAATGCCAGCCGATGCGAAATACCGTCCGAAACGTAATCGGCTGATACCCCATCCCCACCGCCGCCGCAATGGCCAGCGTGTCCATGCTCAGACCCAGGGCGACAATCACAATCGTAAAGTACGACACCGGTTCTCCATTCCTGCCGCAGCCAAATCCGACAACCAAGCCGATCTTAGCGACCCACGCGCCGCGCCTCAACCGTATTGCCCGCCCACGCCGCAACGGATGGCTAATCAGCTCAATATGAGCCAGCCGTGATCCGATGAATCTCAGATGGACTGGAGCTGCGCCCATGACTGAGCTGGCGAAAAAGCACTGGCCGCCCATCGTTGCCGCAGCCGTCCTGCTGGCGACGGTGACGGCTTTTTATCTGACCTCCCTCGCCCAGAATGACGGCCGCTTGGTCTACGCCCTCGACGACGCCTACATCCACACCGCGATGGCCGCCAACTTCGCCGAGCACAGCGTCTGGGGCGTGACGCGCTATGGCTTTTCCTCCGCCAGTTCATCACCGCTCTGGACGCTCATGCTGGCCGGTACGTTCTATCTGTTCGGCGTGATCGAAGCCGCCCCGCTGGTGCTCAACGCACTGGCCGCGGTGGCCGTGCTGATCCTGACCTACGCCATCCTGCTTCGCCACACCGCTAATCGCCGGGCGATCTTCGCCGTCCTGCTGGTGGTGGTCTTCCTGATTCCGCTGCCGACCCTGATCTTCGCCGGCATGGAGCACACGGTGCAGGTGCTGATCAATGTGGCCTTCGCCTACCTGGCCGCCGAATTGCTCTCGCGAGAAAAGACCGGTGCCTCCCGCCGGTTCGGCCGGGGTGAACTGGCCCTGGCGATCCTGGCTGCCCTGGTCATAACCGTGCGATACGAGGGCATGTTCCTGCTCGGCATCGTCTGCCTGCTGGCGCTGCTGCGAGGACGGGTGTTGCTCTCAATCGTCGTAGCCGCAGCCGCCGCTGCGCCGATCGTCGCCTATGGCCTGATCTCGCTCGCCCACGGCTGGCACTTCTTTCCCAATTCGATCATCCTCAAGGGCCAGACTCCTGACCTCTTCACACCCTCCGGCGCGCTACACTTCCTTTTGCACGGCAGCGACGACTCGACCCTGAAAATCCCGCGCGTGGTCACGCTGATCGCCATGATCGGCCTGGTCGCCCTCTTCCGTTCGTCGCGGGCCGACGGCCTCTGGCGACGCCACACGCTGATGATCGTCATCTTCGCCACCGCCGCGCTCCTGCAGATCCAGTTCGCCAAGGTCGGCTGGTTTTACCGCTACGAAGCCTACCTGCTCGCCCTCTTCATCGTGACCGGCGCGGTCTGCGTGCTCGAGGACCTCGCGACCAAGGACGTGCGCCTCGACCGCCGGATCCTCGGGCAGCACAAGTTCGCCACCGCGGTCATCACACTGGGCCTCGCCGTCTTTCTGCTTCGCGGCGCGCTCGCCCTCAAGGAAACCACGCAGGCAATGCACGACCGCTGCCTCGAGCACATCGCGATGGCCCGGTTCGTCGAAAGGTACTACGACGGTCAACTGCTGATGGTCAACGACATCGGCGCGATCTGCCACTACACCAACGCCCGCGTGCTCGACATGTTCGGCCTCGCCAGCCTCGAACCGGTGGCGTTCCGAAAGAAACCCGACGGCTACACCGCCGCCGACGTCCACGCCTGGGCCGTCGAACAAGGCGTCCGAGTCGCCATACTCAGCGTCGAATGGGATGAGGTCGCGCCGCGGATACCAGAGCAGTGGACGCTGGTGGGCTTATGGCGCCTACCCCGAAACGTGGTCTTCGGCACCACCGCGGTCGGGTTCCTCGCTATCGATGCCGCAGCCGTCGATGAACTCGCGGCCAACTTCAAAGACTTCGCCGCCAACGTCTCGCCCGAAGTCGCCCAGAAAGGCCTGCGCCCGGACCCGGCCTACGTGAACCGGTAGCGACGCCGTCGCCTCGACGCGATAACCGGCGCTCAATCGGCGCTCGTCCAGTACCGCGGCGGTTTGTGCCCTTGGTCGATCGTTGACTCTTCGAGATATCCCTTGCGATACGCCTCCTGCAGCGTCGCCGCCATCTCGCTCCGCAGACGATCCAGCTTCGACGCCAGCCACGGCATGCGCTCCGGCCGCAGGTTGTACGTCATCAGGATGTACTTGTCGTCCTTGCCGCGCGAAGCGCCGCGGTACACCCACTGCCGCGCATCCCACAGCACGCGGTCGATCCGCTCCAACAGGTCGCTCTCCGTTGCCGCCCGCGCGTCCGACCGGCTGCGGATCACCTTCGAGGCGTGCCGCAGCAGCCACAGATACTCGTAATCCTCCATGCCCTCGCGCAGGTTCTCCGCCCGAATGCTCGTGAGGATCTGGTCCTCCGGCATCCCGTCCTTCGGCGGGTAGATGATGTTCCCGTCGCCCGGAACGCAGAAACCCTCGCTGTACCACTGCTCCGGCGGGTTCCACGGATCGCAGAACTGCCACCACAGGTTGCTGAAGTACTCCATCATCGGCAGATCGTCGTACCACGTGTGCCATGCGTCGAGCCGATGATTGATCGCCTCGCGGTCCATGCACAGGTTCAAACTGCCGTCGAGGGTCAATCCCAGCGCCTTGCCGTAACATCGCGCCTCAGCCACCGGCATCCGGTCCAACGGAAAGTCCGGACTGCAATACGCCCGCATCGTCCAGATGTCCACCGACGACAGCAGCGTCCGGTCGAACGGCCACGCGCTGGCCATCACCGCCATGTTCCCGACCACCGGCCGCACCGCACGCACGTAGTCGCGCAGCGACCGGATCGGCTCCTCGCGAGTCTCGTAGTGCGGACAGATCGGCTCGTCGCCCGCGTACCACACGTACCGCTCGCGCACCGGCCAGCCCTTCTCGTCGGCCAACTCCAGGAACAAACGCCACAGGTTCCGCTGATACTCCAGTTCCTTCTGACCCTCCTCCGTGTCGATCTGCGGGAAGTTCGTCCCGTAGCCGACCAATCCCGTCCTCAGCCACATGAACTGGAATACGCCCGGAAATTCCTTCCAGAACTGCGGAAAATACTCCGCCACCACGTCGCGATTCGCAAACACCCACTCGCCGCTTGCGTCCTGCTCGACACGGACCTCCGGCCACACCACGCCCGGCTGAAGCCGATGCTTCTGGTACCACCGGTAGTGCGCCCGGATCAGCCGGATCTGCCGCTCGATCGGCCACTCGTAAAACCCTTTGTAGAAACTGCTCGCCGCGTTGCAGAGCCGAAACTCCACCAGCGACGCCAGGTGCGGAAGCTTCGGCATCGGAAAATCCCAAACCCGAACCGGCAGGCGAAACGAACCCAACTCCTTCGATCCCGCCAGCACCCGGCAGGCGAGCTCGAAATCGCCCGCCGCGGCGCCGCGCTCGCTCCGAAGCGTCAACCAGAACGATCGGTTCCGCTCAGCCGGCACGTCGATCCGAGGGTCGTTCAAGAGCGGGTCCGGCGTCAGGCCCGTGCGTACCTTGCTCTGTTTGATGTCCACCAGCTCCGCCGGCTGGCACTGAAATGTCACGCCCTCCGGCAAACCCTCCGCCTCGACGGTCACATCCTCCAACGCCTCAGCCGACCGCAATGCAATCTGAAACGGCTCGTACTCCCCGCGGCACAACTCCAGCCGCGGCATCGCCTCGGGCGCAACCTCGAACGGATCCTCCGGATAGACCTTATAGTGCGGCGAAACCCGGTAAATGCTCAGTCCCTCCGACGCCAGCAGCGGATGACCCACAATCGTCGGGCCCGGCTCGGCCAACGCCGCAACCGCCTCATCCTCCACCGGCGACGCCAACCCCAGATTGTCGTACGCCACCACACCACGCGACGTCAACCGCACGCTCGACGGAGCGCGATGATCCGTCTTCTCCCACTCCGTCCATGCGTAAAACCCGCCGCCCCGCGGACCATACCGCGCCCGCACCCGCCGCGCTGCCAGGTCCACCTCCAATTGCACCGTGTACCACGCGCTCACCCGCAACGCCGAACCGCCCGGCAGCGGAACCGTCTTGTACTGCTTCGGCGTCTCCTTGACCGACAGCTCCACCGCCGGCAGGCCATAGTCGCACGACAAGCTCACCCGTCCCAGCGGCGACCACGGATGCTCCGTCCGATACTCGACCATCGCGAACGGACTATCGACCGTGCCGGTCTCCTCGAGGCGGACATCGATGCTCAGCCGCTGGACCGCCGCCGCCTCCTTCGACATCACCCGCGACCACTGAATCGACATGCTCTCGCCGCCCGCATCGTCCGCCCGCAACACCTTCGACCCGCCCGACTCAACGATGCCGAACCCCCCCGTCGCCGCCGCGGTCGCCTCAAACCAGCCATCCCGCTCCGCATCCGGCGCCCACGACTTCGTCACGCCGTACTGCTCAAACTCCTCAATGCACTCCGCTTCCGCATGCGCTACCGCGGGAAGCCACATTAACCACAACCCGACCGCCCAACAGGCGCAGTGTCTCATCCCATTATCTCC
>JAAYCJ010000184.1 GCA_012729815.1 Phycisphaerae bacterium
ATACCTGGGCAAGGGGCTGGCGATCTTGATCGACATTCTGAACCCCGAGTGCATCGTGCTGGGCTCGCTGGCGGTGCGGCTTGGCGAGTTGCTGCTGGGGCCGGCGCGGGAGGAAGTGCAGCGGGAGTCGCTGGCCCCGGCGTGGCAGAACTGCCGGATCGTGCCTGCCGAGCTTCGCGGGCACATAGGCGACGTGGCGGCTTTGTGCGCGGCGATGTATAATCAATCGGCAGACGCAACGAAGCAGTGGCAGTAGGGATCGCGATAATGCATCTGATCTACGTCGATGATTCACGAGACGAAGGCCTATGCGTCTTCTCCGCGTTGGCCATTCCCGGCGATCTTTGGCAGGACGCATTCGGCAGAATACGAGAATTCCGTCGCCGTGTAAGGGACCAGCACGGCATATACGTCCACTGTGAATTCCACGCGTGGAAATTCGTCTCCGGGCGAGGCAGTATTTCCCCCCACATCGTAACCAAGTGGGACCGCTGCCAGATATACAAGCAGGCACTGGATATGGTTGCTCATCTGCCCGGAGTGCGTCTCTTCAATGCGGTTTTCAATGTCAAGCAGGATGAGTTAGCGTTCGAGCGGTTGCTAAACCGGATCAACCGGGCCATGCAGGTATGGGACAGTCACGCGATTCTTGTCTGCGATGAAGGCAAGGAATCCGGCTACACCCGCCTCGCGCGCAAGATGCACGTCTACAATCCGATCCCGAGCCGATTCGGCGTGTGGAACGAGACGGGAACGAAGAGTCGGAACATTCCAATCGAACGCATTATCGAGGATCCTTTTTTCAAGAAGTCGGAGCAGTCGTATTTGATCCAGTTGGCAGACTTTTGCGCCTACTCGCTTCTGCGACGAGAACACCCGTTGCCGTCAAAGAACAAATACGGCCTGAATCAGGCATTCAAACTGCTCTCGCCCATCCTGGTTCTGGAGGCGAGTCGGCGTGACCCGGAAGGGATTATTCGGCCATAAAAAAAGCTCCGACCTGGGTCGGAGCTTTGAGCAGGGCCTACATCCGCCGCCAAGGACGGGTTCGGTCCTGCATCATTATATTACGTTGTGAGAACACGAATGTCAATGGCAATCGGACCACGTGTACTGCGACTGCGGAGGTCAGGGCAGCAGGAAAGGAGCATCGCAGATGCCGGACAGTGACATCAGGGCGCGGTCGGTGGAGGTGGAATTCTCGCCGGCGGTGTTGCGTACGCCGCTGAAGTTCGGGTCGGGGATGGTGACGGACATAACCCTGGCGGAGGTAACGGCCGAGGTGGAGAACCGGTCAGGCCGAACCGCGCGGGGCCGCGGGGCGATTTTGCTGAGCGACCTGTGGGCGTGGCCGGGCAAGCTGGCCCACGCGACGCGGGACGCGGCGATGCGGCGGCTGACGCAGCGGCTGGCGGAGTTGTTTTCGGGCGGCGAGTTCGGCCATCCGATCGACCTGTACTGGGACCGCAAGAAGACGATGCTGGAGATCGCGGCTGAGTTGTCGGCGGAAGCGAATCTGGCTGAGCCGATCAACGCGTTGACGGTGTTGATGTGCGCCTCGCCGATCGACGCAGCGGTGCACGACGGGTTCGGGCTGGCCAATGGGATCAGCAGTTACGACGGCTACGGCCGGGAGTTCATGGCCAGCGACCTGTCGCGCTATCTGGGGCCGGAGTTCGCCGGGCATTACCCGCAGGAGTTTTTGACCGGGTCGTTCGCCGAGACGCTGCCGGTCTTCCACCTGGTGGGCGGCGTGGACAAGCTGACCGAGGACGAGGTCGGGCCGGGCGACCCGCGGGACGGGCTGCCGGTCTCGCTGGACCAGTGGATCCGCCGGGACGG
>JAAYCJ010000185.1 GCA_012729815.1 Phycisphaerae bacterium
ACGCCCCGGCTGGCCGGATGGGCCGCCGGGTGGTTGGTGACGAGGCTGCGGCCCTCGGTCAGCACCTGACCGTAGAGGCCCCGCACGGGCAGATCGAGCAGGCGTCGATGGCCGCTCGGATCGAGTTTGGCGCACTGGTCCCATCCGGGGTTGCTGATGGCGACGTCACGGAGCAGGCCATCGGATCCGATCTCGCCGATCAGTCCGAACCGGCTGCCGGTGATCTCCTCGGCCACGGCCAGCGCCACCGTGCCCAACTGCGCCGTGGTATCACAGCCGATCGCCTCGCGAAACACCTGGTTGATCGCCCGCACAAGCCGGCCCTGCCGGGCGGTGGTCTCCTCGGCTGCCTTGCGCTGGCGGATATCGATCCCGATACCGATCGACGTGCCGTCGGCCAATCGGATGTTCGCCCATGAGATATCAACGACGGTCCCGTCCTTCGCCGTGGTCTTGAGGTCACGCCAGCCTTGCTCCAGGCGCAGCATATAATCGGTCACCTCTTGGCGATAGACCGGATCGGGATAAACCTTGGCCACGAAGTCACCTTCGGCGGCGTCCTCTTCGGTCCAGCCCAGCAGGCTACGCGTGTGGGCGTTGAACCGGAAGGTCTGAAGCTGCGGGTCCCAGATGCACAGGCACACCGGGATGTTGTCGGTGATAGCGATGAACAAGTCACGCTGGGCCTGGAGGGCCGTCTCCACAGCCTTGCGTTCGCTGATGTCGTGAGCGATCACGGTCGCGCCGAGGGGTCTGCCGTTCTCATCGGCGGTGAACGTCACGTCCAGGATGACGTCGATGCGGCGGCCGTCTTTGGTCTTGATTCTGTATTCGACGTTCCGGTCCGGCTCCTTGCCCTTAAGCCACATGGCGATCCGGGCTTGGAACCGATCCGCACCGTCGCCTTCCAGCAGATCGAATGGGTTGGAGGCCAACAGTTCCTCGCGGGTGTACCCGAGCATCTGGCACATGGCGTCATTGACCGAGGTGAACCTGCGGGTGCGAAAGTCGATCTCGTAGATGCCCGAGGGAGCGCAGCGGACAAGTTCGCGGTATTTCCGCTCCGCCTCCTGGAGAGCCGCTTCGGCTGCTTTGCGCTCCGTGATATCGCGATTGGTGGCCCGCCGCCCGCGCCACGTTCCATCGCGGTCAAAGACGGGCTGACAGTAGTGGCTGACCCAGCAGACCGAACCCTCCCTGGCGATGATTCGAAAGTCCAGCGACAAAACGCCCGCCTCCGGGCGCATCGCCTCGGCCACATGCTGTCGCACCCTCGCCCGGTCCTCCGGATGAACGATCCGGAAGAACAGACCGCGATCGGACGCGAAGTCCTCGGGACCATAGCCAGTGGTCCCCCGGCAGGACGGGGTTGTACAGAGGGACTCACCTTTGGGACCGATCCAGAACTCCCAATCGTAGGTGAAATCGACCATCGTCCGAAACCGCCGCTCGGACTCCCGGAGTTCACGTTCGGCGTCCCACACGCTGTTCAAATCGTGATAGCTGGCCATGGCCAGGGTGACACGGCCGCCCTCCTGTCGGACCGGGCCGGCACTGCAACTGACAGACAAGCTGCTGCCGCTGCCGCGGTGACGGATCTCAAGTTCGATATCGGTCAGCGTTTCGCCCCGGAGCGCCCGGGCCAGCGGCCACTGGTCTTCCGGCAGCGGGGTTCCGGTGGAGTCCCGTATTTCGACCAGTTCGCGGCGATGGTCATAGGCGCTCTGGGCGTCGTGAAAGTCGTTGGGGCCGAATAGCTTCAAGGCTGACGGGTTCATCCGCACCACGCGTCTCGCCCTATCGACCACCACCACGGCCTCACGCATGGTGTTAAGGACGGCCTCCAGGTCCACGGCCTTCAAGTCCGGCTGTGAACCCGGCGTACCACCTGCTGAACTTGGTCCGAAGATCGCTGGCGGCGTCAGTGCCGGTGTCGCCGCTCTGGATGCTTCGGAATCACGGACTTTGGCCGCTCGCTTGCCGGTCATAATCGACTGCAACCTCCCGCCTCAGCCACTCTCAGAAACCAGTGCGTTGCCACCCCCGCAACGCTCGCCCATGCGCACAAACGGAGCCCACCAAGGAGGTCAAGGGTGTGATTATAGCCGATGCTCTGGCCAAGTCCAAGTCTGAAGGCAATGGATTGGCATGTCCAGTATGGCTTTACAGCAGCAACTGCATTTGGGACCGATCAGGACTCACGAATGCCATCGGCCAAAGCGGGGCTGAGCTGCGGCGTGAGCTGCGGCGGATGGACCAGGCGGTAGTGCAGCCGGTCGGCGACCCATCGCCAGGAGAACTCGATTGGTCCAGCGGGCGTGGGAACGACCGCGGCGGACCCGGACCCGGCTGAGACGACCGGATCGACGACGAACCGCCGGAAACCGGGCTCCAGCGGCCGGATGCCCGTCAGGTAGGCGTGGTAGAGGTAGACCGGGATGGCGGACCAGCCGTGGCACAGGCTGCCCGCGTGGTCGAAATCCTCAGCCCCTTGAAGCGTCTCCCAGAAACTCGTGGCGCCCTGACGGAGCATGCCGGACCACTGATCGGCCACCGTCTGGAAGACCCAGCCGCCGTACCGCGGAGCGTCCTGCAGCAGGGCCCAAAACTTGTAGAGCGATTGGCTGAGCGTGGTGGCGACCAGTTCCGTGTCGCTGCGGGCGAGGTGCCGGCGAAGGGCGTCGGTCAGGTTGTCTGGGCAGGCGTCGATGCAGAGGGCCAGAGATTGGGTCAACTCGGCCCAATGATCCGGCGCGTCACAGCCGACGTAGGTCTTGTAGAGCTCGCGCTCGGTGTTCCAGAACTTGGCGTGGAAGCCCGCCCGGACACGTCGGGCCTGTTGTGCGATCCGCTCGGCTGCGGTCGGGTCGTCGGCCGCCCGCGCCAACCGGACGGCGGCGTCGAGGGCCATCACGAAGCATGCATTGAGCGGGGCGTCGAATCGAACGCCGTCCACAAAGACCCGCTCGTAGCCGGGTCCGTATCCACCGGCCAGACCGGCCGCCCAGTCGTAGAAATGCCAGTAGCCATTGCCGGTCGGGCAGGGCAAGACGTCGTCGACCAGGCGCGAGAGGTGCGTGTCCATCATGCGGCTGACCTTGGGCCAGACCGACCGGGCGAGCGAGGCATCGCCCGAATAGAGGTAATGATCGCCCAGGTCGGCCACCCACAACATGCTGAACGACGGGATCGTGAACTCGATCCGGGCCGGCGCGCACATCTCGGTGTAGCCGTCGTCGCGCAACGTCTCGGCGAAGAGCATGAACGAGGCGGCGGGAAAGCGGTACTCGCCGAACGCGTAGTAGCCGCAGAGGGCCTGGTTGCGGGCGTCGTTGGCGTAGAGCGACTGCTCTCGCCACGGGCAATCCTCGTAGTGCTCGTGCATGCACAGTTCGAGCGTCCGCACCGACACGTCGTAGATCGTTCGCAACAGCCAGTCGGAGGTTTCGAACCGACCGCGGTGCTCCAGCGGGTACGGCGTCGGCCGAAGACCCGCGTAGTGCAGCACGAATCGCTTGGCGCCCGAGACGTGCAGTTGGAGATACCGGCCGCCCAGCCGCAGGAACGGGTGCATGAACGTCTGGCGGCCGTCCCTGGCGATGTACCGCGAGGCGAAGTTGCGCGAGTCGGCGTTTCGCGGCCCGATCGACGCCGAGACCCGCAGAATATCCAAATGTTCGCCCCAGGCCACGTCGACGATCGCCCCGGCTGAGGCGTCGATATCCAGTTCCAGCAGGCCCGCTTCCTCGCAGCCCAGGTCGATCACCAGGTAGACGCCGCCGTCGGCCGGCGATTCATGACGCACGTTCAGACCGCGGGCGTTTGGCAACCGCAGGTCGCCGCTGTGGTCGTAGAAATCCTGCGGGTGGCGCGGAGAAAGGAAGTCCGAGAGCATCCGTCGGGCCACGGTGGCATCAGGGTTTGAGGACTCGTCGCGGCGAAAGACACCCTGGGCGATCACGCGAGCGGGCGCCGGCGGTTCGAGGCGGAGTTTCTCGATCGGCCGCTCGTCGCGGACCGGCCACTCATCGGTCGAGAACGTATCCTGAGGCCGGATCGTCTGCCACGGGTCGACGTTTTGAGTCTTTCGCGCGTCATACTCGAACGTCGGGCCCAACGGCCGCGTCACCTCCGGCATCGGACCCTGGCGGTAGGCGCTCTCGGTCCGCCATTGGGTTTGCGGGCCGCTGGCGATCCACGTTTGGCCGTTTCGCAGGGCGTAGATCAGTCCCGCCGGACCTTTGAGGTACCGGAAGAAGTCCTCGCCGACGTGATAGACCACGATCTCGAGGACATTGCGGCCGGCGCGGAGCCGTCGCGTCAGGGCGATCCGGTCGTAGACCTTGCGCCATGGGAAATCGCCGTACTGGTTCCACGCGACGAACTCGCCGTTGAGGTACGCGGCGTAGTCCGAAGCGGCGCTGATGAGCAACTCAGGCACATCGTCCACGCGATCGACGTCGAACTCGTGGCGGAACCGCACGTACTGACCGACCAGTTCGCGGCTTTCCGCCGGCCATACCCATACCGCTCCTGATGCCTGGATTTCCGACGGGGAAACCATGTGGTGCAATCCTTCCTGCAGAGATCGCGGTCGCGCCTGCCGCTATTGCGGCTTAGCCGGCTGGCTCGAATTGGGCCCGATGAAACCCTGTTTTTCGAGATAGAGCAGGACCTCCTGAACGCACTCCTCGGGCGTCATCTCGGTGGTGTCGAGCGACAGTTCCGCGTCGGCTGGGGTCTCGTACGGATCGGAGATGCCGGTGAATTCCTTGATGATGCCGGCCCGCGCCTTGGCGTAGAGGCCCTTGCGGTCGCGCTGCTCGCAGACCTCGACCGGGGTTGCGACGTGGACCAGGACGAAGCCGCCGCCGTCGCCGATCATCCCGCGGACTTCCTTGCGGATGTTGTCGTACGGGGCGATCGGGGCGCAGAGGGCGATGCCGCCGTTCTTGGTGATCTCGGAGGCGACGAAGCCGATCCGCCGGATGTTGATGTCGCGGTGCTCCTTGGAGAATCCCAACTCGGATGAGAGGTGCTTGCGGACCAGGTCGCCGTCGAGCAGGGTCACCGGGCGTCCGCCCATCTCCAGCAGCTTGACCATCAGGACGTTGGCGATGGTGGACTTGCCGGAGCTCGGCAGGCCGGTGAAAAATACGGTGAATCCCTGGCGGCTTCGCGGCGGATAGGTGCGGCGAAGCTCGGTGACCACCTCGGGGAAAGAGAACCACGGCGGGATTTCGCGTCCTTCGGCCAGGCGGTCGCGCAGCTCGGTGCCGGAGAGCGACTTGGGCTTGGCGCCGGCGGGCATTTCGTCTTCCGGCACGTACTCGTCGCGGTCTTCGAGATAGACCATCATCTTGAACGGCACCATTTTCATGCCAAGTTCCTGCTCGTGCTTCTGGAGGAGTTCCTGGGCGTCGTAGGGACCGTAGAACGGCTTGCCCGACGAGTCGGCGCCGGGACCGGCATGGTCGCGGCCGACGATCAGGTGCGTACAGCCGTAGTTCTTGCGGATGATCGCGTGCCAGACCGCTTCGCGCGGCCCGCCCATTCGCATGGCCAGCGGCAGCAGGCTCAGGGCCACCGTGTTTTTGGGATAGTGGCCCAGCACGGCTTGGATGCAGCGGACCCGCGTGTAGTGGTCCACGTCGCCGGGCTTGGTCATGCCGACCACCGGGTGGATCAGCAGGTTGGCGCCCAGGTCGCGGGCGGCGCGGAAGGTCAGTTCCTGGTGGGCCCGGTGCATCGGGTTGCGGGTCTGGAAGGCCACCACCTGCCGCCAGCCTTTCTCGGCGAACTGCCGGCGAAGATCGGCCGGCGTGTCGCGCAGCTCGACGAAATCGTAATGGTGCGGCAGTTGGACGCCTTCGATCACGCCGCCGACGTAGAACGGCTTGGTCTGTCGCTGGAGGTAACCCACAGCCGGGTGCTTTGGATCGCTCGTGCCGAAGACCTTTTGCGCTTCGGCGGCCAGGTCCGGCTGGTATATCTCCTCAACCTTCATCGCGGCCAGCATCACGCCTTCGAAGTCGCGCAGGGCCAGCATGGCTCCCGGCTTGAGCTTGCCCGCGATCTCCTCGGAGACGTCGAGGGTGATCGGCATCGGCCACAGCGTGCCGTCGGCCAGCCGCATCTTGTCGCAAACACTTTCGTAGTCCTTGCGGACCATGAAGCCGCGCAGCGGAGAAAAGCCGCCGTTGAGCAGCAGTTCCAGGTCACAGAGCTGGCGAGGCGTTAAGTCCCACGAGACCCAGTCGCGCGACTGCTCCTTGATCAGGCGGGCCCGATCCTCATTCACCAACAGATTCACCAGTTCCCCCCCGTGCGGTTCAATCAGATGCGAAGACATCTATGGCGTCTCCTGTAAAAAAGCGGCCCGGCCGCCGCCGGCAGACCGGCCTTGACCATAAACACTGTAAAGCGGATATCATACCGGCCGGAACCGCCGCCGCACCACCTTTTTCCCCACCACAGCGATACGCACCCGCCAGTCGGCTTACGGGGCAAACGGCCAGACGATCGGGATCAGCACGCTGGCCAGCAGAAACAGCAGCAGGCTCAGCGGCAGGCCCACCCGCACAAAGTCCGGGAATCGGTAGCCTCCCGGCCCGAAAACCATCATGTTGGTGTGGTAGCCGATGGGCGTGACGAAGCTGGCGGAGGCGGCGAACATGACGGCCATCGCGAACGGG
>JAAYCJ010000186.1 GCA_012729815.1 Phycisphaerae bacterium
CGGACGGTTCGTCTTCCGCAAGGAGGCTGGATCGCCGCCGGACGAGCCGCAGGTGATCGAAGCCGAAGTGGTCGACTAGGCGACCACGCCAACCAAGGAAAGGGCGCGGCCCACCGCGCCCTTTTTCATGCGATCCTGGTCACGAAGCCGCGGGTCCGGACCCGCCAAGGTGCGGGTAAAAAAACCGAGGCGACCTGGTAAGGAGCTCACCAAGCCGCCTCTGTCGTGCTCGCCGATCGTAGACCGGCGTAAAGGCCCTTGTCAGTTGGGATACGGCTGACCGCCGCTGGGATGCTCGAAGCTCCCGTTGCTGCCGGCGGACGACCAGTTATCCTCACTTTCCCGCTTCGACTGCTCTTCCTCCCAGGCCTGCTCGTTGCTCCGCGGATGGGCCTTTTCGTAACTTTCCTTGAGTTTTTCGGTGGTCAGGTGGGTGTAGATCTGCGTGGTGGAGATCGACTGGTGGCCCAGCAGTTCCTGGACGCTCCGCAGATCGGCCCCATTGTTCAGCAGATGCGTGGCGAAGCTGTGCCGCAGGGTGTGCGGCGAGATGGTCGGGTCCAGGCCCGCCTGGATCAGGTACTTGTCGAGTTTGCGGCGGACGCTTCGGGTGCTGAGCCGCTGGCCGTGCTTGTTGACGAACAGGGCCTGGCCGTCCTGGGCCTGTCCCTGCTGGGCCTGCTGCTGGCGCATCTGGAGGTACTTCTTGACCGCGAGCATGGCGGCGTGGCCGATGGGCGTGAGGCGCTCGCGGCTGCCCTTGCCCTTGATGTGGAGCATGCCGCCCAGGAAATCGACGTCGCTGACGTTCAGCGAGACCAGCTCACTGACGCGGACGCCGGTCGAGTAGATCGTTTCGAGCATCGCGCGGTCCCGCGACCCGAGAAGCTCGTCGGCGTTGGGCGTCTCGAGCAGTTTCTGGATCTGCTCATAGCTGAGGCACTTGGGCAGCCGGCGCTCCTGCTTGGGCGTCCGGATCGCGGCGACCGGGTTGACTCCCAGATATCCGCGGCGGACCAGGAACTTGTAGAACGACCGCAGCGTGGCCAGCTTGCGGGCCGTGCTCGACCGCGAGTAGTTCTGCTCGTGCAGGTAGGCCAGGAACCGGCGGATGTCATCCGGTCCGACGGCCAGCAGCTTCTCGCGAACGCCGGACTGGACCATGGTGGCCACCTGCCCGTCCGCGCCGCGCGGTTCCGCGGCGGCCTGACCCGTCGCGCCGTCCTGGATCGTGGTCTCCACGAACTGGCGAAGGTCGGCTCCGTAGCACCGGGCGGTGTAGTTGGAGAAGTGCTTTTCGAATCTCAGGTAGTCGATGAATTCGTTGATCAGTTCGCTTCCGCTCATAGGTTTGCTCGTCACTTGCGGCGAATTCCTGCGGCGTTGCGTGGCCTCGTCCAACCAGCCCGGCTTTGCCTGTGTTTGTGGTTTCCGTTGTCCCTCTCGGCTGTGGGTGTTCCAGAGGGTCCCGTTGTCCGATCCTCAGACCGCGGGTCTGACCTTTTCAATGTCCTGATCGAGCTGCCTTCCCATCTGATAGCTGAGCACAGCCGCATCGAACCAGTCGAAGTCGCTCTCGAGATCCTCGGCCAGGCAGGCGAACGATCCGATCACGTCCGCCTCGCTTCCCGGGCTATAGCGGAAGATGTACCGGTGCGCTCCCTTGACCAGCGAAATCTCTCGAAGTCCCATGATCACACTCCCTTTCGGTCCGATAACGGCGGTTGACCGACACGCAGGCGTTCCTTGGCAAACAGCTCGGTCAGCGCCTCATGGAAGACAAATCGCAAGTACATCTCCTGCGACCGGAGATACAGCCGCCAGCCGTAGGGGCTTTGGGCGGTGCCGCGGCAGTCGGCGAAATCCTCAACCTCCTGGAGGACTTCATGGTCGCGGCTGTTGTAAATCCGGCTCAACTGATTCTTCGGCAGTTGCGGCTGCTCCGGATCAATTGTGATTTGCATCGGCGATGCGGCCCGCTCCATACCGACCGGATCCACGGCCAGCCGACCCACCGGAGGGGCATCAAAACCATAAAGCTGGAGGGCAAGCCCCACGATAGGAGGATAGTAGGGATTATATTCGGTTATTGCCGCTACTACGATACCGTCCGCCCCTACTTTTTTCGTGAGCGCCATGGCCTGCTCGGGGGTCTCCAGGGTCGGCATCCGGTCCTGGACCATCTGGGCCAACACACGGTTGACCGGGACCACGACGATGCCCGGAACCTGCTGGAGTTCGCTGAACAGCAGATCGGTGACCTTCAGGGTGTCGATGTTTTCGTTTCCGCTGTAGTTGACCACCGGGGCGACCGCGAGGGTCACCGGCCGGTCATAGGGCGCCTTGTCCGGCTTGCGGACGAGAACCGGCTCCTTCGCGCAGCCGCCGACGGCCAGGGCGGAGGCCAAAGCAATGGCAGCCAGGAGCTTATGTAAATGTCCAGACGTATGGCACATCATCTTCACTTTCCGGCTTTTCTTCCCACCCTCTGTCTAGCCACCGGTCAGATGCTCGTCATGGCCGTTGTGGCCGGTGGTCTGCTGGGCGCCGTCCAGAGCGACCGGTCGGTTTGCCTCAACAGAAGAGTCGTCTTGTGTAATCATCGGCAAAACGGACCATATGTTTTCGGAACCACCGCGATTGGCACAGAAAAATATCCGGCCGTCGCGGCAGCAGACGGGGCTGAAGGATCCGGTCCCCGGGTCGGTGACGGGCATCTTGGCGGTCCCGTCGCGGCGGATGACCCACACCTGGGCGTTCTGAATGGCGTTATCGGACTGGCCTTCGGTGGGGGCCACGGCGCAGTAGACGATGAACTGGCCATCGGCGGACCAGCGCGGGGTGGTCAGGGCCCGTTCGGGCGAGGCGGCAATTTCGGTCGGCATGGTCGTGCCGCTGCCGTTGATTTCGACCTCCCAGATGCTGAACCAGCGGGAGCCGCGCTGCTTGGCCCGCTGATAGACGATCCGATGATCGACGGGCGAGAACTGCGGGAAGAGGCCAGGCGTGACAAATCGTTTTTGACCGGCCTGCAGGTCCATGACCCAGATCTCCCACTGTCCCGACCGCATGTTATAGCGGCAATAGGCCAGTTCGCGGCCGTCGGCGGAGTAGCTCGGATGCATCTCGGGGGCTGGGTCATCGGTGAGCTGCTGGGTCTTGCCGGTGGCCAGTTCGGTGGCGTAGATGTCCCAGTTGCCGGAGCGGTCGGAGCAGAAGGCGACCTTCTGGCCGTCGGGGCTGAAGGTCGGCTGCACGTCGCCCGCCGGGTCGCTGGTGAGCTGCGTCATGGTGTTGTAGCCGATCGGCTTGAGGTAGATGTCCGGCTGAAGGTTGTGCTGGGTGGAGGCGAAGACCATGTTCTTGCCATCCGGGGAGACAACCGGATCGAAGCACGCCCCTTCAACCGCGAAGGTATGCTGCTGGAGGCTCGGGCCGGCGTGCTGCGTGGATTCGCCGCTCGATACGCCCGGCAGGTCGCCGAAGAGCGAAACCTGGGCAAAGTTGTAGCGCTGGTGATGGCCGTTGGTCCGGGCGTAGGAGGGCTCAGCTACGTAGCCGTCATGATCCATCGTCGTGGTCGCGGCCTGGGCCGGTGCCGGCGAATTGGAGGCCGTCGGCTGAAACGACTGTCGTTGGCTCAGACAGCCGGTCAGACTCAGCAGGGCAGCCACTCCGATAAGCTTTGCTGATGCATGATTGCCAAACGTAATCATCGCAAAATCCTTCTTATTAATCAGCGCCCGAATCCTTCGGCTGGCAGCAATCGGAGCCTCCGTCCGATAAGACATGGAAATTATCGGCACAGCTTATGGGTGGGCTTGAGAAATTGAGCACGGCCGTCACGAGACGGCGGCGGGATCGCGGCATCCGCAAATCCCTGTAGATCAAGGGATTGCCGCAAGACATCGAAACGGGGGGCGAATTCGCTGCGACAATGACTTTTTTAACGCTTCGACGGCGGTCTCTGGACCGGAGGCTCACGGCGGGTCTGGAGGTTCTTGTGGGAGTCCGGCCCGCGGTCTGATAGAATGGATCGCCATCAAGGGAATCGGGGACTTCTTCCAAAGCACAGGAGACCACCCATGGCACAAACGGATCAGGATCAGCCTCAACCGGTCGTCGAACCGCAGCCGGCGATGGAGGCGGACAGGGACCTTCTGCTGCGGGAGTATGAGTTGTGCCAGAACTCAGCCCAGCGGTTGGAGGGCCGGGTCTGGAGCGGCGCGGTGCTGATGGGCGTGGTTTCGCTGGCGGCGTTCGTGATCGGCTTGCTGTTTCTGCCCGCCGTCCGGGCCGAGACGGGGCTCTTCTTTTTGCTCGATCTGGGCATTCTGTCGGTGGTGGTCGTGGTGGTCTGGTGGCTGATGGCCAACCGCTGGTGCGCGGTTCAGCGGACGTGCTATCTGCGGATGTACCACATCGAGCAGCAACTCGGGATGTTCCAGTTGCGTTACATGCACTACCTGGACGAGCCGGCCGCCCTGGGCGAGAGCCCGCTGGACAAGGACCGGCGCACGGACCTCAAGCAGGCCCGTTCGCGGCACCAGGCCTCGGACGCCCAGTCGCTGATCCGCATCCTTCCGCTGATGAACCTGTTGGCGTGGCTGATCTACGTGCTGATCCTGCTGGGGGCCAGTGCGGGCAAGACGGGAGGGTTCACGCTGGGCCGGTGATCGGCCAGCCAGCAAGACAGGACACGCCGGCTCATCACCTGTCACATCTTTTCCGCTTCTTGTGGAGGCGGCGCCTTTGCCGAGGATATAATAAGTTTTTCGCCCCTTTGGCGAAGGCGGTCGGATGATGCGACGGGTCGAAGACCAGTATCAGATGGGCCTGATCGCCCCACACGAACAGGTGGTGCTGGGGCATTTTCGGCGGAACGTGGCGGCGGTGGTCGGCGTCGACAGCCTGTGGGGACTCGGCCTGCCCTTCGCCCTTTCGTGGGTGCTGGTCCCGGCGTACCTGAACCTTCTGGACGCTCCGAAGGTCGTGATCGGGATCACCTCCGCATTCGGCGCTGTCTTCGTGCCGTTGCAGCTTCTGGCGATCCGCCTGATCGAAGGGCGCAACCGCAAGAAGAAGGTCTGGCTGACCCTGAGCGTCTCGGCCCTCTCGTACGTCGTGTTCGGGGTGGTGGGGTTTCTGCTGCCGGCGGAGGCAAGGCTGTTGCGAATGGTCCTTTTTGTGGTGACGATGGCGGTGTTTTTCGCCACGATCGCCCTCGGCTGGACCGTCTACTGGGCGATGATCACCGACAACTGCCCGGTTCGCCGTCGCGGGCGTTTGCTGGGCTGGCGGGCCACCGGCATGGGGGCTGCGGGTCTGGCCGCCGCGCCGTTCGCCCAGTGGGTCTACGTCCGGCTGGCGCCTGAAGCCGCCTTTCATCTGTCGATGATGATCGCGGGCGGATGCTTTCTCCTGGCGTCCGCGTGCGTGCTGTTGATGCGGGACCACGTCGAGCCGGGCCGGCAGCGCCGGCAGGCGAAGCTGGCCCGCGTCTCCGTCGTTCACCAGACGCGGATTCTGCTGCGGCGTCTGTGGCGGACGCCCAACTACCGGATGTTCATCTTCTTCGTGGCGGTTCTGGCCGCCGCGTTCTCGGTCGGTCCGTTCATCGTCACGTACAGCCGTGACGTGGTGGGCTCACCGGCGGGCAGCGAGCGGTTTTTCAATCTGGCGTTTCTGGCGGCGTACATTCTGACCGGTCTGGTGGTAGGCCGCGTCGCCGACGCGTGGGGCTACCGCTTTGTGGCGGTGATTCTGGCTGCGGTCGGGTTTGTGACCTTCGTCCTCGCCCAGGCCGCCGGCACGATGTCGACCACGCTGCTGGCCTACCTGTCCTACAGTTGCACGCTGATCACCATGCCGATGATCGTCTGCAACATGAGCGCCGAGCTGATGCCGCGGATGGACCCGACGAGTCTGATCGCGGGCGGAAACATCCTCACGCTCCCAGCCGCCCTGCTCACGCCGGTGATCTGCGGGCGGATCATCGACATGTTCCGCTCGACCGGCCACGTCTGGGACGGCCATGCCGTGGTCTTTACGATCGCCGCGGCGCTGGCCGTGGTCGCTGGGCTGGGTTTGGCCCTGCTCGTCCAGGAGCCGCGATCCGGCCGCGTCTACATCATCAAGGCCCTGCCGCGGGTCTGATCCCACCCGTCCATTTCGGCCTGCAGGGGCTTGATCTTCCTCCGCGTCCGGCGGTATGATCGTGTCATTGCGAGGCAGCGGTCCGGCGTTCAGGAGCAGACGATGAGCTATCTCGAAGTACATTTGCCCAACGGCCAGGTCGAGCACTTCGAGTTGAGCAAAGCGTCGATGGTGGTCGGGCGTTCGCCCGAGGCGGACATTCGCGTCCACCTGCCGATCGTCTCACGTCAGCAGGCCCGGATCGACCGGTTGGGCAAGAACCGCTGGATCATCCATGATCTGGGCTCCCGCAATAAGACGCGGGTCGACAACCGCTCGGTCAAGTCGCACGTGTTGACCAACAAGGACATCGTGTTCTTCGGATCGATCAAGGCGGTGTTCCACGACCCTTCGGGCGCGTCGAATCAGCCGATGGCGGTTCCGAAGGAAAAACCGCAGAAGGCCGAGCCGAAAAAAGCGGCATCATCCGAGACGATCGACATCGTCGAGACCCGCTGCCCGGAGTGCAGCACGGTGCTTGACGAAGGGGCGGTCTTGTGCGTCAAGTGCGGCTACAGCTTCAAGACCGGACGCCGGTTTGAGCTGTCGCTCGGCGAAGGGGTCAGCTCCGGTCCCGGCTCGCCCAAGAGCTTCGAGGTCGGCTCCGGCGTCAAGAAACCGGCCAAAGCAGCCGCCGTCGCGGTTGAAGGCGAGGCCTCGGGAATCCAGATCGACTGGTACCAGATCAAGACCTACATCCTGCCCGTAGCCTTTATCGTCCTGTTCCTGGCCCTCTCGGTGATGCAGGCGGGTATTGCGGGCGGCATCATGGCGGTCATCAGCATCGTCGTCCGCGTGGCGTTCCTGCTGGTCGCGATGACCATCGCGGCCAAGCTGGCCGAGTTCGGGTTCGGCGAGTTCGGACCGGCGATCCTTCAGACGTTCGGCATCGCCGCCGCCCTGGCCCTGGCCCCCATGTTGGTCGGTGGGCTGTTCATGCTGATCTTCTACCTTCCCATCCTCTGGCTATTGCTCTACCTGTTCTTCGGCGTCGACTTCTTCGAGGCGTTTTTGATCATCATCATCATGGGAACGGTCGAGTCGTTCCTCATGACGATCCTGATGTCCGCCTTCGCGTCGCTGCTGTCCGGAGGAGGCGGATATTAGAAACCCGCTGACCCTGACCTGACGTCGCCGACCCGCTACTCCTCGCCGGCCTCACCCTGGAGTTCCTGCGGCGCCGCCTGGGCGGCGAGTTTGCCGTCGAGCGTCTTTGTCAGCACCTCGATCCGCTGCTCGGCTCCGTCGAGAATGGATCGGCAGTGCTGGATCAGCCGGCAGCCCAGTTCGTACTGCTCGATCGAATCCTCGAGCCCCACCTCGCCGGACTCGACCTGTTCGACGATCTCGCGCAGCTTGGCGATCGCCTCCTCGAACGTCAGCTTTTCCAGGTTCGGCAATTTGCTCTTCTTGTCCGTCATGGCACCCGTCCCGCAACAAGTCACATCCATCCGCGGCCAAACGCCGCCCGATCACCCATTATAGCACGCATCGCCGCCGCTTGTAGCCTGTTGTGGTCCCAGCGAAACTTGCCCTTGTCATCGTCCGCCCGCCGATCCATAATGGGCCCATGATCCACGCCGAGCCCAGACAGACGCGACGCATACGCTTTATCAACCCGCGAAGCCCGCTGTCCACCATCGTCATTCCGGGCGTCATCCAGCGGATGACCATGGGCCGCAAGGCCCTGTTCGCCCCGCTGAACCTGACGATCTGCGCCGCGCTGGTCCCGCGAGACTGGTCGGTCGAGATCGTCGACGAGTGCGCGATGGACCAGCCGCACCAGGCCCGCGCCGACGTGGACCTGGTCGGGATCGGGGCGATGACCACCCAGTCGGCCCGGGCCTACGAAATCGCCGACGCCTACCGGCGGCTCGGCATCACCGTGGTCATGGGCGGCATCCACCCGTCCGCCCTGCCGGATGAGGCCCTGCAACACGCCGACGCGGTTGCCATCGGCGACGCCGAATCGACGCTGCCTCACGTCCTGGCCGACTTCGAGGCCGGCCAGCTCAAGCGCAAGTACCACTGGCAGGAACTCGGAACCGCTGAGATCACCACGCCGCGCAAGGACCTGCTGAACCCCAAGGACTATCTGACCTTCCACCCGATCCAGACCACCCGCGGCTGCCCACACAACTGCTCGTTCTGCACGACGCCGGCGATCTTCGGCCGCAAGTTCCGCCAGCGGCCGATGGACAAGATCGTCGAGGAAATCCGCGAGGCCAAGGAGGTCCACGGGGCCAATTTCTTTATCTTCTCCGACGACAACTTCGCGGGCAATCGCGAATGGGCGCTGGAGCTGTGTCAGCGGCTGATCCCGCTGAAGATCAACTGGGCCTCGCAGTGCGACATTCTCATCAGCCAGTCGGACAAGCTGCTGGCCGCGATGCGGGCCAGCGGCTGCGTCGGGTTGATCCTCGGCCTCGAGAGCGTCCGCGGCGAGACGCTGGCCGAGGCGGGCAAACGCTTCGTGAAGGCCGACAGCTACCTCTGGCGGATCAAGAAGATCTCGTCGCACCGGATCAGCCTCTGGGGCGCGTTCATCTTCGGCTTCGACCATGACACGTGGGAGACCTGCCGCGACACCTGCCGGTTCGCCCAGAAGGCTGACCTGGCCATGGCGTGTTTCCCGATCCTCACGCCGTATCCCGGCACGCAGATGCATCAGCGGTTCGCCGCTGAGGGCCGCATCCGCACCCGCGACTGGCTCAAGTACAACGGGGCGGGCGTCGTCTACGATCCGAAGAACTTCACGACGCAGGAGCTTCGCCACGCCCAGATGTCGGCGTTCTGCGAGTTTTACCATCCGCGTTCGGCGATGGCCCGCCTGAAGGCCTGGCCGTTCAAGAAGCGGGCGTGGATGGCCAACCTCGCGGCGTACTTCGGCCTCTGGTACTACCTGACCGGCCGCAACCGCCGCATCCCCCGCTTCGCCGATTTCCAGGACCGCACCTCGCTGGCGTGGAACTATCATGAACCTCCAGCTGAGCCCGCCATCGAGTCCGTCGGCTGATCCGAAGCACCAGCGGCGACCCTCATCCGCTGCGCGATCACGAACGTCGCCGCCGCCAGCACCAGGATCACCATCTGATAGCTGCCGATCGCCCGCAGGTAGTCGCTGGCCATGCTCGCACAGCCGGCCCAGTACACCAACGCCAACACGATCAACCATTTCCGGACACCAACCAGCCCCGCCGGCTTCTCCACCAGCGCCCAGACGAAAACCGCCATCGCGGGCATCGCGATCGACAAGTAATAGCTCATCACGTGCGGGCTGAACCAGAGCATCACCAGCGGCACGGTGGCGAAATGCAGCGCCTCGACCGCCGGCGGATCGCCGCGCCGCGGCCAGATCAGAAACACCCACAGCCCCAAACTCAACGCGGCGAAGGCGTAGTAGAGAACCAGCACCCGCTCGCGCGGCAGATCGGCCACGTTCACCCGAAACGGATGCTTGCTGTGGCCGGTATCGACGCCATGCAGCAGCCGCACGAGGACGTTCGGCCACGACTGGTTCATGTGGGTTGAGCGCTGGGCCTCCAGGATCGTGTATTGCGGCGTGCGGATATGAACCGCTTCGCGCCGCCACGTCGTCCACGAACCGGCGAAGTCCTTGCCGCCGAAGATCAACACGCCGGGAACCGCCGCGACCGCCGCCGTCGCCACAAGGCTGCATGCCGCCGCTTTCCAGCGGCGTTTGATGACAAAAAACACGATCAGGAACACCGGAATGAGCTTCAGCGAGACGCCCGCCGCCACCGCGAAACCGGCTGCGACCGGACGCCCCTTCCTCGCCAGCACATAACCCGCCACCACCGACGCCAGCACCAGCGACGAGATGTTACCCACGTTCAAATCCGCGATCAACCACGGCAGCGCGACCACCAGGGACAGCCCGGCGATCCACAATCGATCTCGCGATCCCGGCAGAACGTGGCTGACCAGCAGGTACAGGCACAGCCCGTAAAGCAGCACCATCAGCGCCCACCAGACCGCCGCCGCCGGCCGCAGATCAAGCCAAGCCAGCGGCATCAGGATCGGCCTGGCGCTGGGCGGATAGTAGCCCAGCGAACACGGATCGTTCAATTGGCTGGTCTGCAACGCATGCTCCGAGGCCTGCCGCAGCGCCCGGAAATCGCCGATCCCCGCCGCGGCGCGGCAATAGTTGCTGTAGCCGGTGCCGATCAGCACAGCCGCGGCGAGAACGCCAAGCGCAATTCGTTGAATGACGGTCCGTTTCACACGCCAGAGCTTACCGACCGTCGCGAAGCCGGTCAAGAACGCGGCGGACCTCGTCGGCCTGGCCTTCGGCAAAGACGCACGGCTGGCGAATATCCAACTCGCGCAAACCCGCCAGATCGAGCAGCGCACGGCCAAGACCGTCCACGTTCAAACCGGTCAAAGCCGAAATCTCAACGGTCGGCGAAGCAACGTCCAATTCATCCAATTCATGCCACCGATCAGGCGAGTCAATCTTGTTGACCACTGTGACCGCCCTACCGTCGTCCACCAGCCGCTTGACCGGCGCAATCGCGACGCACTCGGCGAGCTGCTCCGCCAGCCCAGCGGTCGCCGTCGCATCCAGCACGATCACCACAAACTCCGCCTGCTCGCACGCCTGGATCGTTCTGGCCCGCGCCTCAGCCGCCAGCGGATCGGCCGTCCGGCCCAGACCCGCCGTATCGAACAGCCGCACCGGCACGCCCTCGATCTCCACCTCGCTGCAAACGTAATCCCGCGTCGTACCCGGCAGATCGGCCACCAGCGCCCGCTCGTGGGCTGAGAGACAATTCAGCAGCGTGCTCTTGCCCGCGTTGGCTGGCCCGACGATCGCCACCGTCATCCCGCTCAGCAGCCGCTTGGCCGCCGGCCAATGCGCAAGGCACGCCGACAACTCCTCGCGCGAAGCGCCGGCAAGCCGCTCATGAACTCGGGCAAACCCCTCATGCGCCTGGTGCAGCAGGAACCTGCCCGCCTTTGCCGTCAGCGCCCCGGGCAGCAGGCGATAGGCCTCCGCCGCCACCGGATTCTCCAGCCGATACGTTTGACCCAGCAGTTCGACCGTGTCGACCAGCACCGCGCCGGCCTCTTGGAAAAGCTCGACGATCCGCTGAACCACCCGAACGCCGCCGTGACAGGTGATCTCATAGAGCGGCTGATCTTCGGACAGGCAGGCCACCAGCACCCGGTCGACCGGCCGACCCTCCCTATCGTGCAAACCGGTCAGCACGACCTCACCGCATCGCGGCGCATCGGCCAACCCGCTGTGCCCGACGATCATCGCCTGCGCCCGTGGACCGGCCACCTGAATCACCGCGATCGCCGACGAGCCCTGGGCCGAAGCCGGCGCCACCACTGTCCGCCCGTCCGCGTCCGACACGTGCCTAATCCTCTTGCGACTCGGCCCACAGCTCATAGGCCAGATCGACCCCCATCAGCAGCAGATCCGGCGCCACCGCCTTGGCAAAGTCATTGTGCTCAGCAATCAGCGTGGCGTCGCCGCCGGTCAGAATGACCTCCGGCCATCGCCCAAGCTCCGTGGCGTACCGCTCGACAATCTCCCGCAACGCCCCGACCGCGCCCAGAATGATCCCGCTCGAGATCGCCTCGACGGTGTTGCGGCCCCACGGCGTGACCGGAAGCGACGGATCGCTCACCAGCGGCAGCGCCGCCGTGTATGACGAAAGGGCGTACGCCGAAAGACGAAGCCCGGAAAGGATCGCGCCGCCCAGGAACACCCCTTCGTCGTTGACGCAGTCGATGGTGACCGCGGTGCCGAAATCGGCCACGACCACCGCCGTCTCCATCCGCTCGTAGGCCATCGCCGCCGCCACCACCCGATCAGCCCCGACCGTGCTCGCGTCGCTCAGGTCAAGCCGCAGCGGCAGCGGAATGTCCCGGCCGATCACCAGCGGCTTGGAGTCTGTCCGCCGCCGCACCAGCTCTTCCACCGTGGCGCACGTCTTGGGCGCCACCGAACAGACGACCACCGGCCGAACCTTCTGCGGCTCCAACAGCTTCATCAGCCGGACCAGCTCGTCGCCGAACTGCTCGATCTCGTCGGCGGCCAGAGCGACCTTTTCCAGCACCTTGCGCTCCTCGACCACCGCCAGGCGAGTCATCGTGTTGCCGATATCGACCGCAATGATCTTCATGGCTCTCCTGCCTCTCCTTCCGCAGCCGCCGGGGCCGACTCGCGATACTCCTGAACCACCCGGTACGCGTGCTCCAGCAACTCCGGCACGCCGTGTCCGGTCACCGCTGAGATGGCGAAGACCCGCTCGTCTCCCAGCCGCTCGCGAAACTCCCGCAGCGCCTCGCCCGCGTCGGTCAGGTCCATCTTGTTGACCGCCACAATCTCCGGCTTGGCGGCCAGCACCGGTGAGTATTTGCTCAACTCGCCGCGAATCACCTCGTAGTGCTCGAATGGATCGCCCGCCGGCGGCAGGATGTCCACCAGATGGATCAGCACCGAGGTCCGCTCGATGTGCCGCAAAAATTCATCGCCCAGTCCGGAGCCCTCGTGGGCCCCTTCGATCAGGCCGGGAATGTCGGCGATCACGATCCGCCGATGGTTCCGCAGCTCGGCGATGCCCAGCACCGGATGGCGCGTGGTGAACGGGTAGTCGGCGATCTTCGGCCGGGCGGCTGAGACCCGCGAGAGCAACGTCGATTTGCCCGCGTTCGGCATGCCCACCAGACCCACGTCGGCGATCAGCTTCAACTCCAACCGAAGCACCCGCTCCTGGCCCGGCAGACCGGGTTCAGCCTCCTGCGGGGCCTGTTCGGTCGACGTGGCAAAGGCCTTGTTCCCGCGTCCGCCCTTGCCGCCGCGGGCCACGCAGACCCGCTGGCCCGGCTCGACCAGGTCCTTGAGCAGCAGATCGGCCTCCTTGTCGTAGATCAGCGTGCCCGGCGGCACCCGGACGATCCGGTCCCGGCCGCTGCGACCGGTCTTGTTCTTGCCCATGCCCGGCCGGCCGGGTTCGGCCTTCCAGTGATGGTGCCCAACCAGATCCATCAGCGTGTTGAGGTTCTCATCGGCTTCGAGATAGACGCTGCCGCCGCGGCCGCCGTCACCGCCGTCCGGGCCGCCGCGCGGCACGTACTTTTCCCGCCGGAAGGCCACGCATCCGGCCCCGCCGTCGCCGCCCTTGACGTAAATCTCCGCCCTGTCGATGAACATGATTGACACTCACACCCGCTGATGAATAATAACCTAATTGGTGATTCAGCCCCGTATTATAGGCGTTCAGAGGGGTTATTATGCAGGATATTCAGCGTCGATACGAGAAAGTTCTGGACCAGGCCAAAGCCGTCGGACAGCAGCACGTCCTGCGGTTCTGGAGCCAATTGAATGACAGCCAAAAGGACCAGCTTTTGCGGCAACTGGAGGACCTCGACTTCCAGCAGATCGACCGGCTGGCCCGCGACTGCGTCCGCCAAGCCACCCCGTTCGAACTGCCCAAAACCATCGAACCGGCCCCGCAGTTTCCGGTCCAGCCGGACAGCCCGCAAACCGCTGAGCTGTACCGCAAGGCCTGGCAGGCCGGCGAACAGGCTTTGTCTGAAGGAAAGGTCTGTGCGTTCACCGTGGCCGGCGGCATGGGCACGCGACTGGGTTTCGACGGGCCCAAGGGCTGCTATGCGATCGCCCCGGTGACGGGCAAGACGCTCTTTCAGCTTTTCGCCGAGTACATCCTCAACTGCCGCCGCCGCTACAGCGAGAAGATCCGCTGGTACATCATGACCAGCGACGCCAACCACGAAGCCACCGTGGCCTTCTTCGAACAGCACGACCGCTTCGGCCTGCCCAAAGACGACGTACGGTTCTTCCAGCAGGGCATGATGCCCGCCTTCGACACCGACGGGCGGCTCCTGCTCGACGCGCCGGACTCTTTGGCCCTCTCGCCGGACGGCCACGGCGGCTCGCTGCGGGCCCTGCGCCGCGCGGGCGTGCTCGATGAGCTCCGCCGGCGCCAGGTGGACCACATCAGCTACTTCCAAGTCGATAACCCCCTGGTCCGGTGCCTGGACCCGCATTTTGTCGGACTGCACATCCTCGAAGGCAGCGAGATGTCCAGCAAATCGATCCCCAAGGCCGAGGACAAGGAGCGGGTCGGCAACTTCGTGATCGGCGACGGCAGGCTGATGGTCATCGAATACTCCGACCTGCCCGACGAACTGGCGGTCGAGCGGAACGCCGACGGCGCCCGGCGCTACGACGGCGGCTCGATCGCGATCCACGTGATCGCCCGGGCGTTCGTCGAGCGGATCACAGAGGGCGGCCTGCGGCTGCCCTGGCACCGCGCGGTCAAGAAGGTCCCCTTCGTCGACGAATCCGGCCGGCGGATCGAGCCGACCGAACCCAACGCGGTCAAACTCGAGCAGTTCGTCTTCGACGCGATCCCCCTGGCCGACCGCCCGATCGTCGTCCAGACCGACCGGAAGGAGGAGTTCTCCCCGGTCAAGAACGCCACCGGCGTCGACAGCGCCGAGACCACCCGGCGGGACCTGGTCGCGCGGGCTGCCCGATGGCTGGCCGAGGCGGACATCCACGTCGGCGGCGGCGGCGACGGCCAGCCGTGCCCGGTCGAGATCTCGCCGCTGCGGGCCGTCTTTCCGCACGACCTGAAGGGCTGATCTCCCAGCTTTGGCCAACGCATCGGAAACGGGCCCAGCGGCATGGGAACGCCGCCACGGCATTTTTCGCACAATCTTAACCGGTGCCTAACACAAATGGACTAGAAAGGGGTGATTGGTTAAGATTCACCTTACGATCGGAGATGCCATGGCCAAGGAAACGATCCTGGTGGTGGACGACGAAGAGGACATCCTCGAACTGATCAGCTACAACCTCGGCAAAGAGGGTTACAAGGTCATGACCGTCGCCAGCGGGGAGGAGGCCAGGGACACCGCCCGGACCAAACTCCCGGACCTGATCGTCCTGGACCTGATGCTGCCGGGCATGGACGGCTTGGAGGTCTGCCGGACCCTTCGCACCGACGCCAAGACCGCCCACATTCCGATCATCATGCTGACCGCCAAGAGCGAAGACGCCGACGTGGTGGCTGGGATCGAACTCGGAGCCGACGACTACGTGACCAAACCGTTCAGCCCGCGCGTGCTCCTGGCCCGGATCAAAGCCGTCCTGCGACGCGCCGCGCCCGACTCGGCCTCCGAATCCGACACCATCAAGATCCACGATATCGTCATCAATCCCGTCCGGCACGAGGTGCTCGCCGACGGCAAGAGCGTGCGGCTGACCCTCACCGAGTTCCGCATCCTCCACTTCCTCGCCCGCCGGCCCGGATGGGTCTTCACCCGGTATCAGATCGTCGATGGAGCCCAGGGCGACGACGTCGTGGTCACCGACCGTTCCGTGGACGTCCACATCGTCTCGCTCCGCAAGAAGCTCGGCAAGCTCGGCTCCCAGATCGAAACGGTTCGCGGCGTAGGCTACCGACTCAAGGATCGCTGACCGATGCTCAGCCACAAGCTGCTCTGGAAGCTCTATCCGACCTACCTGCTCGTCATCATCACCTGCATCGTCTCGGTCGCCTTCTACGCCTTCAACGCCGTCGAGGACTTCTACCTGTCGCACGTCGAAGCCGACCTGGAGGCCCGCGCGCATCTGGCCGCCCAGCACATCCTGCCCCACCTGCCCGGCAAGGACGTGGCGACCCTCGATCCCGTCGTGAAGGCCCTCGGCCGATCCGCCGCCACCCGCATCACCCTGATCGATCTCGACGGCCGCGTGCTGGCCGAGTCCGACGAAGATCCCCTCACGATGGCGAACCACGGCGATCGCCCCGCATTCCTCCAGGCCCTCGCCCAGGGCCTCGGCCGCTCCATTCGTCACAGCGAGACCCTCGAAGCCGACCTGATGTACGTGGCCATTCCCATCATGGTTGACGGCCGCCCGCAGGCCGTCATCCGCACCGCCGTTCCGCTGACCCGCGTCCAGCAGTCGCTCGCCAGCATCCGCAACGGTCTCGTCCTGGTCGCCCTGATCACCGCCGCCCTCGCCGCCGGCGTGAGCTTCTGGGTCTCCCGCCGAATCAGCCAACCGCTCCAGGAAATGCGGCTGGGGGCTCAGCGGTTTGCCGCCGGCGACCTTCGCCACAAGCTCCTGGCTCCGCCGATTGAGGAATTCGCCGCTCTCGCCGCCGCCCTGAACCACATGGCCGCCCAACTCGCGGAGAAGATCGAGACCGTCACCCGCCAGAGCCAGCAGCTCAAGACCATCCTCTCCAGCATGATCGAAGGCGTGCTCGCCGTGGACGGCGGCGAACGGATCATCAGCATGAATCTCGCAGCCGTCCGGCAGCTCCGCGTCGAACCGCGCGACGTCGAAAACCGCCAGCTCCACGAAATCGTCCGCAACAGCGATCTGCAGGCCCTCGTCGCCCAGGCCCTCGCCGCCGACGTGCCCGTCGAAGCCGACATCACCCTCCACGAAGGCACGCGCCCCCGCATCCTCCACGCCACCGGCACCATGCTCAAGGACCCAAACGACCGCCGGATCGGGGCTCTGGTCGTCCTCCACGACGTCACCCGCCTGCGCCACCTCGAGACCATCCGGCGGGACTTCGTCGCCAACGTCTCGCACGAGCTCAAGACACCCATCACCTCCATCAAGGGATTCGTCGAGACCCTCCGCGAAGGCGCCGTCGCCGACCCCGACAGCGCCGCCCGGTTTCTCGACATCATCCACCAGCAGGCCGACCGGCTCAGCGCCATCATCGACGACCTCCTGAGCCTTTCCCGGATCGAAGGCGAAGGCGGCGACGCCGTCATCGACATGGCCGAGACCCGCGTCAGGGACGTGCTGACCGCCGCCGCCGCCAATCTCGAAGCCAAGGCCGCCGAACACGGCGTCACCGTCAAAGTCCTCTGCCCCGACACGCTGTCCGCCCGGATCAACCCGCAGTTGATGGAGCAGGCGGTGACCAACCTCCTGGACAACGCCATCAAGTACAGCGGCCGCGGCAGCGAGGTGACCGTCCGGGCCGAAAACGGCGGCGGCGAGATCGCCATCCACGTCGAGGACCGCGGATGCGGAATTGCGCCCGAACACCTGCCGCGGCTCTTCGAACGCTTCTACCGCGTCGACAAGGCCCGAAGCCGCCATCTCGGCGGCACCGGCCTCGGCCTGGCCATCGTCAAGCACATCGCCCAAGCCCACCGCGGGACCGTCCACGTGGAAAGCACCATCGGCCGCGGCAGCCGATTCATCCTTTGCTTTCCCGCCCGCCATTCCGGATAATCCCCATGCAGGGCGATCGAATGCTGCTCGGACGGGGGATCGCGCATGAAACGCACCGGCCAGACCGGCCTGTTCCTGTTTATCCCGGCCCTCCTGGCTTCCCTGCCCGCCGTATCGGCTCAGGACACCCAACCCACCACCCGCGATCTCCTCGACGAATTCGACCAGCGGCTGGTTGAATTGGACAGGAAGTATGACGACGGCCACGGCCCGCTTGTCGTCCGGGCCGACCGGCGGGATGGCCTGCGAATGGAGACCGCGGACGGAACCTCCCATATCCGCATCGGCGGCCAAATCCAAAGCGACGCCGCCTGGTTCTGCGACAAGGATGCCTCGGTCGGCGAACTGGAAGATAAGATCGAATGTCGCCGGGCCCGCCTCTTTGTCTCCGGCGTAATCCGCGAGAACGTCGTCTTCGAAGTCGAATACGACTTCGCCGGAGGCGACCCCGACTTCGAGGACGTCTACCTGGGCATTCGCCATCTGCCCGTGATCGGACACGTCCGGGTCGGCCACTTCAAAGAGCCCTTGAGCATCGAGGAACTGATCAGCAACAACCACACGACCTTCATGGAGCGATCGCTCGCCAACGTCTTCGCCCCCAGCCGCAACCACGGCCTGATGATCTACGACACCGCCTTCGCCGACCGGGCAACCTGGGCCGTCGGCGTCTTTCGCGAAACCGACGATTTCAGCGACTGCTCCGGCGACACCGACTGCAGCTACACCGGCCGGATCACCTGCCTGCCCTGGTACCGCGACGACGGGGCAAGGCTGCTCCACCTCGGCGCCGCCTACAGCCGCCGCAGCCCCAACAACCGCCTGCTGAGTTACGGCCAGAGGCCCGAATCGCACCTGGCGCCCGACTTCGTCGACACCGGCCAGTTCCAAGCCCGCCGGGCCGACCTGATCGGCTTGGAAACGGCCCTGGTCCACGGGCCGCTGACCCTGCAGGGCGAGTACATCCAGAACATCGTCGACGCCATCAACAGCCGCGACGTCTGCTTCCAGGCCTTCTACATCCAAGCCGCCTGGTTCCTCACCGGCGAAACCCGGCCCTACGACCGCGAGACCGGCGTCTTCGACCGTCTCATCCCCAAGAAGAGCTTCTGCTGCCCCAACGGCCAGCGCGGATTCGGCGCCTGGGAGATCGCCGCCCGCTACTCCTATCTCGACCTCGACGACGGTCCGATCGAAGGCGGACGACTCAGCGACCTGACGCTGGGCCTCAACTGGTACCTGAACCCAAACGCCCGCGTCATGTGGAACTATGTTCTAGCCGACCTCGCCGGCGACGGCGACGCCGGCATCTTCCAGATACGGCTCCAAATCGACTTCTAACCTAAGGGGGCGATCCATGCCCGCCGAACGACGCGAAACGATGGCAGCCAAACGCTTTTCGCCGCGAAACCACCGCGCGTATCGGATTTATCACACAGTTCTAACCAAACGCTAACAACCACAGGAGATAATGCCCTAAGATTGGTTGAGGCAACAGAAACAGGCTGACGAAAAGGAGCCAAAAATGAAAGCCGGAGGCATGCTTGGGTTACTGGTGCTAAGCGCTGCTCTGTTCGCCGGTCGCGCATCAGCCGACGAAGTCAAAATCACCGGGGCCGGCGCCACCTTTCCCTACCCGATCTACCAGACGTGGGCCCACAGGTACGAAAAGCTCACCGAGGTCAAGATCAACTACCAGGGCATCGGGTCCGGCGGCGGGATCAAGCTCATCACCCAGGGCACCGTCGATTTCGGCGGCACCGACGCCCCGCTGACCGACAAGGAAATCGACGAAGCCGGTTTTGTCCAGTTCCCCATGGTCGTCGGAGGCGTGGTGCCCGTGGCCAACCTCAAGGGCGTCGAGGCCGGCAAGCTCAAGCTGACTCCCGACGTCCTGGCCGACATCCTCCTGGGCCACATCAAGAACTGGAACCACGAACGGATCAAACAGGCCAATCCCGACCTGGCCCTGCCCGATCAGGCGATCACCGTGGTCGCCCGCTCCGACCCCTCGGGCACCACGTGGATCTACACCGACTACCTGGCCAAGGTCTCCAAGGAGTGGAAGGAGAAGGTCGGCCGCTCCAAGAAACCCGAATGGCCGGTCGGCCAGTTGGCCAAGGGCAATCCCGGAGTCGCCGCCCTCGTCCAGCAGATCGAAGGGGCCATCGGCTACGTCGAGTACGCCTACGCCCTCCAGGAAAAAATGGCCACCACGCTCCTGAAGAACAAAGCCGGCAAATTCGCCAGTCCGGACCTCAAGAGCTTCCAGGCCGCCGCCGCCCACGCCGACTGGAAGGCCAGCCCGGCCTACTACGTGATCCTCACCGATCAGCCGGGCGACGAGACCTGGCCCATCGCCGGCGCCACCTTCGTCCTCGTCCATAAAAAACAAAAAGACGCCGCGAAGGCCAAGGCCATGCTCACATTCTTCGACTGGGCCTATCGCCACGGCCAGGACGCCGCCAAGGAACTCCACTACGTGCCCATGCCCATGAAGGTCATCGAGATGGTCGAAGAGACATGGAGCAAGCAGATCACCGCCGACGGAGAACCCGTCTGGCCGTAACCCTGCGGATGAACCAAGCGTGAAAGCAAGGATCGAACCGGCGGTCGAGGCCAACCCCTCAGCCGCCGCCACACCATCAGCCAGCGTCTACGCAAACTCCTCGGTGGAGGGCTGGAAGATCACTCCGCCCCGAGCCTGTTGGGACATCGTCTTCAAGGGCCTGACCGTCGCCGCCGCCGCCGTCGCCCTGATTCTTTTGGCGGCGATCCTCCTGCAGTTGGTCTGGCATTCCCGACCAGCCCTGATGGAATTCGGCCTCGGCTTCCTCACCGGACAGCACTGGCGACCCTACGCCGAACCGACCCCGGTCTTCGGCGCCCTGCCCGCCATCTTCGGCACTCTGGTGGCCACCACCATCGCCATCGCCATCGCCACTCCGCTGGCCATCATCACCGCCCTCTTCCTGGTCGAACTGGCCCACCCGGTCCTCAGCCGGGTCGTCGGAACCTCAATCGAACTCCTGGCCGCGATCCCCAGCATTATCTACGGCATGTGGGGCCTGTTCGTCTTCGCCCCGTTCATGCAGCATTACGTCCAGCCCGCCCTCGGCGAGACCCTCGGCTTCCTGCCGCTGTTTCAGGGCCAGCCGATGGGCACCGGCATGCTCACCGCCGGCATCATCCTGGCCATCATGATCCTCCCGTTCATCTGCGCGGTCACCCGCGACGTCTTCGCCATGGTGCCCACCGTGGTCAAGGAATCCGCCTACGGCATGGGCTCGACCACCTGGGAAACCACCTGGAAGGTCACCCTCCGCTACGGCGTCCGCGGCGTGGTCGGCGCGCTGTTCCTCGGGCTCGGCCGGGCCATCGGCGAAACCATGGCCGTCACCTTCGTAATCGGCAACAAGCACCAGATCTCGGCTTCGCTGTTCGAAGCCGGCCAGAGCATCGCCTCCGCCCTCGCCAACGAATTCAACGAAGCCGACTTCGAGCTCTACCAGAGCGCCCTGATCGAACTGGGGCTGATTCTCTTCGCCATGACCTTCGTCATTCAGGTCCTGGCCCGACTGTGGCTGCGAAACCTGGCCAGAAGATCGGGGACGCGCGGATGATCGAACGATCCTACCGACAACGCAACCTGACCGACGCGGGCATCAAAGCCCTCTCCGGCCTCTCCGCCCTCGTGGCGATCTTCTTCCTCGGCTGGATCCTGATCGTCGTCGCCCTCAAGGGCGCCTCCGCCGTCAACGTCGATTTCTTTACCCAGCTTCCCACGCCCATCGGCGAGGAGGGCGGCGGCCTGCGAAACGCCATCCTCGGAACCATCGTCCTGACCGTCCTGGCCACCGCGATCGGCGTGCCGCTGGGCGTGCTGGGCGGGGTGTACCTGGCCGAGTACGGCCTCGAGAGCCGCTTCGCCGACGCCGTCCGGTTCGTCTACAACGTCCTGATGGGCACGCCATCGATCATCGTCGGTGTGTTCGTCTATACCATCCTGGTCGTCGAGCCGCTCGGCCTGGGCACCTTCTCCGGCTATGCCGGAGCCGTCGCCCTCGCCGTCATCATGCTGCCCGTCGTCGCCCGCACCACCGAGGACATGCTCGCCCTCGTGCCCAACGCCCTCCGCGAGTCCGCCCTCGCCCTCGGCGCGCCGCGATGGAAGGTCACCGTGGGCGTGGTCTTCCGCGCCGCCAAAACCGGCCTGGTCACCGGCTGCCTCCTGGCCATCGCCCGGGTCAGCGGCGAGACCGCCCCGCTGCTGTTCACCGCCCTCAACAGCTCGTTCGAATTCAGCCTCGCCGGACTCGGCGAACCCACGCCCAACCTGACCGTCACCATCTGGAACTACGCCATGTCGCCCTTCGAAGACCTTCAGCGGATGGCCTGGGGCGCTTCGCTCCTGATCACCCTGGGCGTCCTGCTCATCATGCTGTTCGCCCGATTCCTCGTGCGGGAAAGGAAGGCCAGAACGTGAATCTCAATGCGGCAACCGTCAAGGAAAAGAAGCCAACCGCCGAGGTCGTTGACGCTACAATAAACCCTCAGGACCAACGACCGGGGACCATGATGCCTGAGCCCAAGCTCGAATACGACGTCAAGATCGCCGCCCGCGGCCTCAACTTCTTCTACGGGGCCCACCAGGCCCTTTACGACAACGATCTCGACATCGCCGCCAACGACGTCACCGCCATCATCGGCCCCTCCGGCTGCGGCAAGTCCACCCACATCCGCGTCTACAACCGGATCTACCAGCTCTACCGCGACCAGCGGGCCACCGGGCAGGTCTTCCTCGACGGCCGCGACATCCTATCGCCCGACGTCGATCCGCTGAGCCTGCGCAAACGCATCGGCATGATCTTCCAGAAACCCACCCCGTTCCCCATGAGCATCTTCGACAACGTCGCCTACGGCCTGCGACTCCACTACCGCATGAGCCGCGCCGAGATGGCCGAGCGGGTCGAACTCGCCCTCAAGGGCGCCGCCCTCTGGGACGAGGTCAAGGACAAGCTCGACCAGCCCGGCGCCGCCCTCTCCGGCGGACAGCAGCAGCGGCTCTGCATCGCCCGCGCCATCGCCGTCGAACCCGAGGTCCTCCTCATGGACGAGCCCTGCTCCGCCATCGATCCGGTCGCCACCAGCAAGATCGAGGACCTCATCGAAACCCTCAAAAGCCGATACACCATCGTCATCGTCACCCACAACATGCAGCAGGCGGCCCGCGTCTCCGCCTACACCGCCTTCTTCTACCAGGGCCGCATCGTCGAGTTCGGCCACACCGAACAGATCTTCAAAAATCCCAAACAGGAACTAACCGAAAAATATATCACCGGGCGGTTCGGATAGAACGCCCGCACATCACGCACAGGCTGGGCTGAACCATGTCCAAACATCTGCAGACCGAAATCGAAAGGCTCAAGAAGATGATCCTGACCCTCGGGGCCAGGGTCGAGGAGTCCGTCCGCAAAGCCGTCACCTCCATCCACCTGATCGACGTCGAACTCGCCCGCGAGGTCATCGAACGTGACATCGACATCGACCAGACCGAGGTCGAGGTCGAGGAGGAATGCCTCAAAATCCTCGCCCTCCACCAGCCCGTCGCCATCGACCTGCGGTTCATCATCGCCGCCCTGAAGATCAACAACGACCTCGAGCGGATCGCCGACCTCGCCGTCAACGTCGCCGAACGAACCGCCTTCCTCGCCACCCAGCCGCGAATCAGCGTCCCCTTCGACTTCCCCACCATGGCCCAGAAGGCCAAAACCATGCTCAAAAACAGCCTCGACGCCCTGGTCAACATGGACGCCGAACTCGCCAAAAAGGTCTGCGCCTCCGACGACGAAGTCGACGCGATCAACCGCGAAATGTACGAAGCCGTCAAGGACGCCATCCGCCAACATCCCGAGTGGCTCGACTCCCTGATCCACTACCTCTCCGTCTCACGCCACATCGAACGAATCGCCGACCACGCCACCAACATCGCCGAGGACGTCATCTACATGGTCGCCGGCGAAATCGTCCGCCACCGACCCGAAGACTACACCCGGTCCGCCTGACCCGCCGACCATATTCCCGCCCGCGATCTTCAACACGGGCTTGACCGCCGGCCCGCAACCCGTCACCATAGCCGCCAAGCGGTAAACCTCGTCCTTGCTCAAGGAGGCCGGACCATGGCCAGTCGTCCCATTCGCCTGCTCCTCGTCGGCGCCCACCCCGCCGACACCTTCGATCAGGCCGGAGGCACCCTCGCCCACCACGTCGCCCAGGGCGACCAGGTCACCGTCGTCTCCGTCACCACCGGCGTCCGATCCCACGACTGGGAACTCATCGACGAAAAAGACCGCGGCGGACGCCGGCTCGACGTCGAGCAGCGCGTCCGCGCCGAACGCGAAAAGAAGCTCGTCGAGCTCAAAAAAGCCTGCGAAATCCTCGGCATCGAGGACGTCCGCACCCTCGACTTCGACGACGACCAGGAACTCCTCCGCGAGGAACTCGTCGCCGCCGTCGCCGAGGTCATCCGCGAAATCCGTCCCGACGTCGTCATCACCCACCATCCCTACGAGGACTGGGGCCTCAAGCTCCACGCCACCGTCGGACGGGCCACCATGTTCGCCTACCGCAAAGCCGCCACCGCCGGACGCGGCAACGCCCTCCCGCCCCACCGTGTGCCCGCCATCTACTTCATGAACCCCACCGCCTACGTCGGCGTGACCCTCAGCAACGCCTTCGCCGCCCGCATCGACCTCTACGTCGACATCTCCGACGTCATCGACCGCAAGGTCAAAGCCATGGACTGCATCTCCAGCCAGTACTACGGCGGCAGCTATGCCCGCAAACGCGCCGAGGCCGCCGACGGCCACTACGGAGCCAACGCCCAGGTCCCCTACGCCGAAGCCTTCCAACGCTACTGGCAGTGGGTCACCTACACCCTCCCGGTCTCCGACTTCGAGATCAAACGCATGGAGGAGCCCATCGAGGAAAGCATGAACCGCCAGGGAATCATGACCGCCGCCTACATCCCCCTCCCCGAAGGCGCCGTCCCCGCCAGCTACGAAATCGAAAAGGAACTCTACGACATCTGACCCTCAGCCGGGCGGTGAAATCACTATCCGGTTCTGCAGAACCAACGCAGGCAGGACAACCCATGTCACACGGCAGTCATAAGCTATCCGCGAGACTCGAGCCGCTCGACCCGCACCACATCCGGCCCGATACCGGCGCCCGATGCGAGGTCAGCGTCTTTGCCAGAACCTATCCCGGACCCTCCTGGCCCTTCGGCATGGCTCAGCCGGGACCGGACAACATCACCGGCTGGGATTACACCAACGGTTACTCGTGGGATCTTCGCTACATCGAAGGCTTCTCGATGATGCGGATGAGCGGCGTCGGCTGGTTTGGCGATTTCGGAAACTTCCAGGTCATGCCCACCACCGGCCCGCTCCAGACCTACCGCGGCATCTGTCTCAACCGTCACGGCGAGGGCTCCACCAACGGCTGGCACTCCGAGTTCTTCCACCGCGACGAAACCATCCTTCCCGGCTGCTACGCGGTCCTGCTCCATCGCTACAACATCCGCGCCGAACTGACCGCCACCCGCCACTGCGGTATGATGCGCTTCACCTTCCCTCAACACGACCTCAGCCGCGTCCAGATCGACCTGGCCCGGCGAATCGGCGGAACGTCCAGCCAGCAGGAAGTCCGGGTCGTCGGCGACAGCGCCATCGAGGGCTGGATGCGCTGCGGACCCGAAGGCGGCGGCATGGGCAACGGCGCGCCGAAGGACCTCAAGTACACCGTGTACTTTCACGCCGAGTTCAGCCAGCCGCTGGACGCCTGCGGCGTCTGGGAGGTCCACTTCCCGGACGGCCTCAAGCGCGACCGCGAATTCATCGAAAGCGCCGAATACGCCGACTACTGCCGCAACGCCGCCGTCCATCCCGGCCGCAAGCAAGCCCGCGGA